>DOWQ01000090.1 GCA_003519485.1 Streptomyces sp.
GGAGACGTCCTGCGGCCCCGGGGGGCTCATCACCCCCGCGACGACGTCGTGCACCTCGGCCCGGGCGACTCCCATCCGGTAGCGCTCCGCGACGGTCTGCGGGTCCCGCAGCACCCAGCTGCGCAGGACGTACAGCCGCCAGAGGGCACCCGGCAGGGTGTTCGGCGCACTGTCCGCCCACATCGCGGCGACCGTGTCGAGGCCCTCGGTCTCGACGAGCCGGACGAGCCGGTCGACGAGGTCGGGGTCCTCGGCCGCACGGCCCTGCTGCACGATGACGTTCGCCGTCGTGTGCGCGACCTCCTGGCGCAGTGCGGGATCGACGTCACCGGGGATCTCGTCGGCCTGCCGGGGGTCGAGCATCGCGGGGCGGCGGGGCCGGCGGGGACCGTCGGCCATCAGCGTCCCCCCACCGGGGCGCGCCCCTGTCGCTGCATCAGGGCGTTCCCGCGTCCGGCTCGAAGGTCAGCGACACGGAGTTCATGCAGTACCGGTCACCGGTCGGGGTCTGGGGCGCGTCGTCGAAGACGTGGCCCAGGTGGGACCCGCACCGGGCGCAGCGCACCTCGGTCCGCACCATCCCCAGGCTGCGGTCCTCGATGAGCTCGACCGCGTCCTGCGGATTGCTGGTCCCTGACATCAGCATCACGTCGATGGCGAGATGCGCATCAAGGGTGACGGTGACCACTGCCATGGCGACTCCTCTTTCGATACCTGACCAGCAGCATGCCCCGCCGCCCACGAAACCGGCCACCGACCGGTACCACCGACCCGCTTCCGCAACAAAGTTCTCCCGGCCGGCCGGGCCCGCGGCGGCGCGCGACCCCTCGACGACACCTGCGCCCCTGACGCGCTCCGCCGTACGACCGCTCCGGACGAGGGCTGCTGATCACTCATGCGGGTGATCAGCAGCGATCAGCGTCCGGGCGCCCTGCCGGCCTTACGATGATGGTCTCGACATCCGGCCGTCAGGAGGAATGCCATGTCCGCCGCAGCAGTCGAGCACCCCTTCGGCGAGCCGACGCTTCTGGAGGTCGCCGACAAGCTCGCCCGAGAGCTGACCGGCTACCGAGTCGAGATCCTCGGGGGAGAAATCACCGTGTCGCCGTCCGCCGACTCCGGTCATGCCAGGTCACTGACCAATTTGACCTTCGCCCTGGCTGTTCTCCACGGAGAGACGTCCCAAGTTCTCCAAGCCGTCGGCATCATGCTGCCGGACGGCCCGTCCGACTTCGCCGTTCCCGACTTGTGCATTGTGGACGCGGACATCGATGACCACCACATCACGTCGAACTGCTACGACCCGGCCGCTTTCCGGCTCGTCCTGGAGATCACCTCGTCGAATCTCAGCGACGACCTGATGCGGAAGCCGATCGCCTACGCCCGTGCGGGCGTCCCCGTCTACGTCGTCGCGGACCGCAAGAACCGCCGGGTCCTCGTCATGACCGATCCCCGGGACGGGCAGTACCGACTGCGGGCGATTCACCGGCCCGGCGAGTCCTTCACGCTTCCCGAATCAGTCGGTGAGCCGGTGAAGCTCGACGTGGACACCATCCTCGGGCTCGGCTAGCGGTCTTCGGCGCGGGACGCCACAGGACTCGGCGCCCTGCACCGGGCAGTACCTCCACAACCTCCAGGCCTCTCCCGGCCGACCACTCCTCAAGCATCTATACATTCGGTGTATACACCTCGCGTATAGTGGCGGCCATGTCAATCGGACACACCCTGCTCGGGCTCCTCGAGTCCGGCCCGCGCCACGGCTACGACCTCAAGCGCGCCTTCGACGAACGCTTCGGGCACGACCGGCCGCTGCACTACGGCCAGGTCTACTCGACCATGTCCCGGCTGCTGAAGAACGGCCTCGTGGAGGTCGACGGCATCGAGGCCGGCGACGGCCCCGAGCGCAAGCGGTACGCCATCACCGACGCCGGGGTCACCGATGTCGAGCAGTGGCTGGCGAGCCCCGAGAAGCCGGAGCCGTATCTCCAGTCGGCGCTCTACACCAAGGTCGTCCTCTCGCTGCTCACCGGCCGCGACGCCGCCGACCTCCTCGACCGGCAGCGCGCCGAACACCTGCGGCTGATGCGCGAGCTGACCCGTCGCAAGACCGCCGGCGACCTCGCCGACCAGCTGATCTGCGACCACGCCCTCTTCCACCTCGAAGCCGATCTGCGCTGGCTCGAGATGACCGCCGCCCGGCTCGACCGGCTCGCTTCGGAGGTCCGTACGTGACTCCCACCGGTGCTCTGCTCTCCGCCGTCGATCTGCGCAAGACGTACGGCGCCACCCCGGCCCTCGACGGCGCCGCGTTCTCCATCCACCCGGGCGAGGTCGTCGCCGTCATGGGCCCGTCCGGCTCCGGCAAGTCGACGCTGCTGCACTGCCTCGCCGGCATCGTCCGCGCCGACTCCGGCCGGATCCGGTACCGCGACCGCGAGCTGTCGGCGATGTCCGACGGCGAGCGGAGCGCCCTGCGCCGCGGCGAGTTCGGCTTCGTCTTCCAGTTCGGGCAGCTCGTACCCGAACTGACGTGCGTCGAGAACGTCGCCCTGCCGCTGCGCCTGAACGGCGTCAAGCGCAAGGAGGCCGAGTCCCGCGCCGCCGAGTGGTTGGAGCGGCTGGAGGTGGCCGACGTACGGGCCAAGCGGCCCGGCGAGGTCTCCGGCGGCCAGGGCCAGCGCGTCGCCGTCGCCCGCTCGCTGGTCACCGGCCCGCGCGTGCTCTTCGCGGACGAACCGACCGGCGCGCTCGACTCCCTCAACGGGGAACGGGTCATGCAGCTGCTCACCGAGGCCGCCCGCGACACCCGCGCCGCCGTCGTCCTCGTCACCCACGAGGCACGCGTGGCCGCCTACTCCGACCGTGAGGTCGTCGTACGGGACGGCATCGCGCGGGACATGGCAGGCGTCGGATGAGCGAGACCGTCACCGACCGCGCGGACCGCGGCGGCGATCCCGACAGCGACAGCGACAGCGACAGCCGCGCCAACGACAACGGCGACAGCCGCCGCGAGGCACCCGCCGGGGCCGGCGGCCGCGCGGGCTTCTCCCGCTGGGCCGCCGACCTCGCCATGGGCGTACGGTTCGCCGTCACCGGCGGCCGGGAGGGCTGGGCCCGTACGGTGCTCACCGCCCTGGGCGTCGGACTCGGCGTCGCCCTGCTGCTGACCGCCGCAGCCGTCCCCGACATGCTCACAGCCCGGGATGCGCGCGATGACGCCCGCTCCGGCTTCGGTGCCATGGAGGAGCTGAAACCCGGCCCGGAGACCATCCGGATCGGCCAGGCCGACACCGAGTACCACGGCAAGGGCGTCCGGGGCCTCATCCTGCGGCCCGACGGCGACCGGGCGCCCGTACCGCCCGGCCTCGGAGAACTCCCCGGCCCCGGCGAGATGCTGGTCTCCCCGGCACTCGCGGAGCTGCTCGGCTCCCCCGGCGGCAAACTGCTGAAGGAGCGCCTGGACAGCCGCGTCACCGGCATCATCGGCAAGGAAGGGCTGCTCGGTCCGAGCGAGCTGGTCTACTACGCGGGCGCGGACGCCGAAACCTTGGAACGCGGCCACAGCTACCGCATCGACCACTGGGGAGTCGACGAGGATCCGGAACCGCTGCCCCCGGAATTGCTGCTGCTGGTGATCATCGGCTGCGTCGTCCTGCTGCTGCCGGTGGCCCTCTTCATCGGCACCGCCGTCCGCTTCGGCGGGGAGCGCCGCGACCGGCGGCTGGCCGCCCTGCGGCTCGTCGGAGCGGACAGCAGGATGACCCGCCGGATCGCCGCGGGCGAATCGCTGTCCGGGGCGCTGCTCGGGCTCCTCGTGGGCGGCGCGCTGTTCCTGCTGCTGCGGCAGTTCATCGGCACGGTCACGCTGTGGGACCTCAGCGTCCACCCCTCCGACGTACGGCCGTCGGCCGCGCTGACCGCGCTGATCGCGCCGGCCGTACCGGCGTCCGCGATCGGCGTCACCCTCCTCGCCCTGCGCGGCGTCGCCATCGAGCCGCTCGGCGTCGTACGGAACGCCGTGCCGCGCCGCCGCAGGCTGTGGTGGCGGCTGCTGCTGCCGGCCCTCGGCCTCGGGCTGCTGCTCCCGATGGCGGGGGACTTCGGCGGCGGCGACAGCGGTTCGACGTACCGGGCGGCAGGCGGTGCGGTGCTGCTGCTCGTCGGGGTCACGGCCGTACTGCCCTGGCTCGTGGAGACCGTGGTCAACCGCTTCACCGGTGGCCCGCTCGCCTGGCAGCTCGCCACCCGCCGGCTCCAGCTGAGCAGTGGCACCGCCGCCCGCGCGGTCAGCGGCATCACCATCGCCGTCGCCGGCGCCATCGCGGTCCAGATGCTCTTCACCGCCGTCGAGGCGAGCAGCACCGAGGCCAGCGGCCAGGACCCCGCCCGGGCACAGATGCAGGTGTCCGTGCCGGTGAAGTCCGGTCCCCAGGCACGGGACGTCATCGAAACGTTCCGTGCCACGCCGGGCGTGGCCGGGGTCATCGGACTCACCCAGAGCTACGTCGGCAACCCGGCCCGCGGGTCCGAGGAGGCGGCGATCGAAGCCCTCACCATCGGCGACTGCGCCACCCTGCGCGAACTGGTCAGGATCGGCGGCGACTGCGCGGACGGCGACGTGTTCGTGACGGAGGTGACCGAGGACTGGCAGTTCTCCGAGCCCGGCACCGAGGTCGATCTCGCCCCCGTGGAGGAGGACCGGCCGGCCGGGGAGCCGTCGCTGTGGACGGTCCCCGACACGGCCCGGGTGGTGGACAGCCGCACCGACCCCCTCGGCTCCGAGCGCACCGGCATCTTCGTCACGCCGTCCGCCCTGGACGCCGCCGCGCTGCGCGACGCCGAGGCGCTCGCCATGGTGAAGCTCGACCCCGGGGAGCCGGAGGCCGCCGAGCACGTCCGCAACACGGCATCGGCCATCTCCCCGGCCATCAGCGTGTTCGCCCTCAGCAGCGTCCAGGAGAGCCCCGAGTTCGCGGGCATCCGGCGCGGCCTGTTCATCGGGGCGACCGCCACCCTGCTGCTGATCGGCGCCAGCATGATCGTCTCGACGCTGGAGCAGCTCCGCGAACGCCGCAGGCTGTTGTCCGTCCTCATCGCCTTCGGCACCCGGCGCGCCACCCTCGGCTGGTCCGTGTTCTGGCAGACGGCCGTGCCGGTGGTGCTCGGGCTGGCCCTCGCGGTGGCGGGAGGCGTCGGACTGGGCGCCGTACTGCTGAAGTTGACCAGCATGCCGATGGCCGTCGACTGGTGGAGCCTCGCCACGATGACCGGCATCGGCGGCGGCGTGATCCTGCTCGTGACGGCGCTCAGCCTGCCGCCGCTGTGGCGCATGATGCGGCCCGGGGGGATCCGTACGGAGTGACATCGCGGGAGGCGGCGGCGCGCCGTACCGCCGCCGGGCCGCCGAGCCGCCGCGAACCGCCCGGCACACCGTCCGCAGGGGGGACGGTGTGCCGGGCGGTTCCGTTCGGCGGTTCCGGCGCTCGGGGCCGGTGGTCGGCCGCGCCGTTCACGCCGCCGGCGGCGCTATCCGTACGGGCAGCGCCGTCAGCGCCCCGCGCAGCGCCTCCGCGAAGGACTCGAACTCCTCCTTGCGGGCCGCCCCGGAGCGCATGGCGAGCGCAACCCTGCGGGACGGCGCCGGATCCGCGAAGCACCCGGTCGCCAGCCGCGCGGAGCGCCCCGTCTCCACCAGCAGCGCGGTACGCGGCAGCAGCGTGACCCCCAGGCCGCCGGCCACCAGCTGGACCAGGGTGGAGAGCCCGGCCGCGCTGGTGGTCGCCGAGGAGCCCTCCTCGCGGCCCGCCTCCCGGCAGATGTCCAGGGCCTGGTCGCGCAGGCAGTGCCCCTCGTCGAGCAGCAGCAGGTCGAGCTCCCGCAGCGTCCGCCGGGGGATGTCGGAGCGGCCGCCCAGCCGGTGGTCACTCGGGGTGACGAGCACAAAGTCCTCGTCGTAGAGCGGCAGTTCGGTCACACCGGGCATTCCGAGCGGAACGGCGAGCAGCAGCAGGTCGAGCCGGCCGTGCGCGAGCCCGCCGAGCAAGGAGGCCGTCCGCTCCTCGTGCACCTGGAGGTCCAGCTCCGGATAGCGCTCGTGAACCAGCCGCAGCACGGTCGGCAGGACGTACGGCGCGACGGTGGGGATCACCCCGAACCGGAGCACTCCGGTGAAGGGCGCCCGCGCCGCCTCCGCCTCCTCCAGCAGCTCGCCCACGGCGTCGAGGACCGTGCGGGCACGGGCCGCCAGCCGGACCCCCGCCGGGCTGAGCAGCACCTTTCGCGTCGTACGCTCGACGAGCTGCACCCCCAGGGTCTCCTCCAGGGCGGAGATCGCGCCGGAAAGCGCGGGCTGGCTGACCCCGATGCCGGCCGCGGCGTCGCGGAAGTGGAGATGCTCGGCGACGGCCGCGAAGGCGCGCAGCTGTGCGAGGCTCGGCTGCCGCGCCCGGCCCTTGCCGACGACGCTGTTGACGGTCATGGACGAACCCCCACGGAAATTCACTGATAGCACTCCCCGATCAATACAAGCGAGTGTAGCGATTTCTTTGATCAATGTCCGGTGTGGCAAGGTGGATTCCGTCCAACCCCCAGGAATACCCCCCAAAAAGGGATTTTCCAACCTTGCAAGGAGAGCGTGTGCTCACTGTCGGTGACAAGTTCCCCGTCTACGACCTGACGGCCTGTGTCGACCTCGACGCGGACAAGGCCTTCGAGCAGATCGACCACAAGTCCTACGAGGGCAAGTGGCGCGTCGTCTTCTTCTGGCCGAAGGACTTCACCTTCGTCTGCCCCACCGAGATCGCCGCGTTCGGCAAGCTGAACGACGAGTTCGCCGACCGCGACGCGCAGATCCTCGGCGTCTCCGGCGACTCCGAGTTCGTGCACCACGCCTGGCGCAAGGACCACGCCGACCTGCGTGACCTGCCCTTCCCGATGCTCGCCGACTCCAAGCACGAGCTCATGCGGGACTGCGGCGTCGAAGGTGCGGACGGCTTCGCCCAGCGCGCCGTGTTCATCGTGGACCCGAACAACGAGATCCAGTTCACCATGGTGACCGCCGGTTCCGTCGGCCGTAACCCCAAGGAGGTCCTGCGGGTGCTCGACGCCCTGCAGACCGACGAGCTGTGCCCGTGCAACTGGAAGTCGGGCGACGAGACGCTCGACCCGGTCGCCCTCCTCGCGGGCGAGTGAACCGGCATGGCACTGAATGAACTCAAGGCCGCCGTCCCGGACTACGCCAAGGACCTGAAGCTGAACCTCGGCTCGGTCATCGGCAACTCCGAACTGCCGCAGCAGCAGCTCTGGGGCACCGTGCTCGCCTGCGCGATCGCCTCGCGCTCGCCGCGCGTGCTGAAGGAGCTGGAGCCGGAGGCCCGGGAGAACCTGAAGCCCGAGGCGTACACCGCCGCCAAGTCCGCCGCCGCCGTCATGGCGATGAACAACGTCTACTACCGCACCCGGCACCTGCTGTCGGACGCGGAGTACGGCAACCTGCGCGCGGGCCTGCGGATGAACGTCATCGGCAACCCCGGCGTGGACAAGGCCGACTTCGAGCTGTGGTCGCTCGCCGTCTCCGCCATCAACGGCTGCGGCATGTGCCTGGACTCGCACGAGCAGGTGCTGCGCAAGGCGGGCCTGGACCGCGAGACGATCCAGGAGGCGTTCAAGATCGCCGCGGTGATCCAGGCGGTCGGCGCGACGCTCGACGCCGAAGAGGTCCTGGCCGGCTGATCGATGACCGGTTGAACCGCACGTATGTACGCACCGCACGCAGGTACGTCCGTACGTCGCAAGCGAAGGGGCGCCCCCCGGTGGTGAGAACCACCGGGGGGCGCCCCTTCGCCGCGTCGCCGCGCCCGCGCCCGCGTCACTCGTCCGGGCGGTCGCCCCGCAGGGGCTCCGGCGGCGCCTCCGG
>DOWQ01000459.1 GCA_003519485.1 Streptomyces sp.
GCGGCGGGGGATCCCCCGCCGCCCCGGCCCGTACGGTCAGCCGTCAGCCGGTCACTCCCCCGGCCACGGCACCTGCGGAGAGCGGTAGTAGTCGATGCCCATCGCCGACCAGCGCGGCCCGTGGGCGGCGAGCCGTTCCTTGTAGGTGTCCCAGTCGTGCGTGCTCGCCGGGGACCAGCCGAGTTCGGCGATGCCCGGGAGCCGCGGGAAGGCCATGAACTCGATGTGGTCGCTGGTCGAGATGGTCTCCGACCACAGCGGCGCCTCGACCCCGAGGACGGCGGAGGACGGCGCGCCCTTGATGTAACTCCCCGGGTCCCAGTCGTAGGACTGCTTCGCCTCGACATAGCCGGCCCAGCTCAGCCCGAGCGGGGTGTCCTTGTCGTACTTCATGTCGAGGTAGGACCGGTTGGCGGGCGAGAGGATGAGCTTCGTGCCCGCCTTGGCCGCGTCCACGACCCCCTGCTCGGTGCCGGTCGTGCCCCAGTACTGCGCGACCGCGCCGTCGATCGGGTCGGCACCGGTCAGCTGGTGCCAGCCGACCACCGTCTTGCCGTACGCGTCGACGGTCCGCTGGGCGCGGGCCATGAAGGCGACGTAGTCCTCGTGGCTGGTGGCGTGCGCCTCGTCGCCGCCGATGTGGAGGTAGCGACCCGGGGTCAGCTCGGCGATCTCGCGCACCACGTCGTCGATGAAGTCGTAAGTGATCTCCTTGTCGACGCACAGCGAGCTGAAGCCGACGTTCGTGCCCGTGTAGAGCGGCGGCGCGACACCGTCGCAGTTCAGCTCGGCGTACGAGGCGAGGGCCGCGTTGGTGTGCCCGGGCATGTCGATCTCGGGGACGACCTCCAGGTGGCGGTCGGCCGCGTACCGGACGATCTCCCGGTACTCCCGCTTGGTGTAGTGGCCGCCGGCGCCGCCCCCGACCTGGGTGCTGCCGCCGTACTCCGCCAGCCGCGGCCAGGAGTCGATGGCGATCCGCCAGCCCTGGTCGTCCGACAGGTGCAGATGCAGCTTATTGATCTTGTACAGCGCCATCTGGTCGATGTACTTCTTCACCTGTCCGACGGTGAAGAAGTGCCGGGAGACGTCCAGCATCGCGCTCCGGTAGGCGTAGCGCGGCGCGTCGGTGACGGTGCCGCCCGCGACCGTCCAGGAGGCCGTCTGCCGCTCGTTCCGCTCGACGGCGGCCGGCAGCAGCTGACGGAGCGTCTGGACGCCCCGGAAGAGCCCCGCGTGCTCGCGGGCGCTGATGGTGACGCCGTCGCGCGAGGAGCGCAGCCGGTAGCCCTCGGACCCGAGGGCCGGGTCGCCCGCGCCGAGCCGCAGCACGATGCCGGGGCCCTGCCGGGTGGTGACGGGAAGTTCATAGCCGGTGGAGGGCCGGAGCACCTCGGCGAGCTGTTCACCGATCCGGCGCGCCCCGTCGGTGTCGGGCACCCGGATACGGGTGTCGGGGCCGATCTCGTACGCCGTGCCGCCCTGCCGTACGGAGACGGGTGCGGGCACGAGAGTGCCGAACCGGGCGGCGGCGGCATCGGCGTCGGAGGGCGCGTCGGCGGTGGTCCCGTGGTCGGGCGCCGCCGCGGCGGTGCCGGTGGCCACGGCTCCCCCGGTGACGACGAGCAGCAGGGCGCAGAGCAGCCTGGTGAGCGATCCGGGATGATCCGGGGCAGTGATTCGTCGCACGAGCGGTCCCTTTCGACGGGTCTCGTCCCACAGGAATTGAGCGACCGAACGGTCACCATGGGTATCGCGCACCCCAACCCGGGTCAAGGGTGTAGACCAATCCGGCACCGTTTCCGCCATCCGCCCGAGGCCCCGGACACCCGCCTGCGGGAGCCCCGACACCGCTCGAGCGGCCGAATTTTCCCTCCTCAGAGAGATCTGTGCCCGATTCCGGGCAGGATTCTTGCAAAAGTAGTGCGTTCTCAGCAGTATCGACGGGTGCGCGAACGCCCCTCGTCCCATGACGACCTCGTCGACCACCTGGTCCGCAGCACGCCGCTCCAGCGCGGCGAGGCGGTCCGGGTGGTGCTGGACGTGCTGGCGTACTTCGACGAGACCACCGACGAGTTCGTCCGCCGCCGCCACCGGGAACTGCAGTCCGGCGGGCTGGCCAACGCGGAGATCTTCGAGCGGATAGCGGCCGAGCTGCCGCACCGCGCGGTGGCGCCGCCGGAGCTCTCGCTGCGGCAGCTGCGCCGCGTGGTCTACGGCTGACCGGAGCGCCGCGGAGCGCGCGGCGCGCAGCACAGCTCTGCACGGCCCGGGCACAGCGGCACCAGGCACACGCCGCACAAAGCCGGAGGAACGCGGAATCGTCGCAGGACGCGGCGCGGAACAGAACGACGTGGAGGGGATGGAACATGTGCGGGATCGTCGGATACATCGGTAGGAGGGACGTCGCTCCGCTGCTACTGGAGGGCCTGCAGCGGCTGGAGTACCGGGGCTACGACTCGGCCGGCATCGCCATCAGCGGCAGGACGGGCGCGCTCAGGACCGTCAAGGCCAAGGGCCGGGTCCGGGAGCTGGAGGAGCGGATCCCCAAGCGCTTCGCGGGCACCACGGGCATCGCCCACACCCGCTGGGCCACCCACGGCGCGCCGAACGACGAGAACGCGCACCCTCACCTGGACGCCGACGGCAAGGTCGCCGTCGTCCACAACGGGATCATCGACAACGCCTCCGAGCTGCGCGCCAAGCTGACCGCCGACGGCGTCGCCTTCGCCTCGGAGACGGACTCCGAGGTGCTCGCACACCTGATCGGCCGCTCCCAGGCCGAGACCCTGGAGGAGAAGGTCCGCCAGACCCTCCGGCTGGTCGAGGGCACGTACGGAATCGCTGTCCTGCACGCCGACTTCCCGGACCGCATCATCGCCGCCCGCAACGGCTCGCCGGTCGTCCTCGGCATCGGCGAGAAGGAGATGTTCGTCTCCTCCGACGTCGCCGCTCTCGTCAGCCACACCCGCCAGGTCGTCACCCTCGACGACGGCGAGATGGCCACCCTGAAGGCCGACGACTACCGCACGTACACCACCGAGGGCAGCCGCACCTCGGCCTCGCCGACCACCGTGGAGTGGGCGGCCGAGTCGTACGACATGGGTGGCCACGACACCTATATGCACAAGGAGATCTCCGAGCAGGCGGACGCCGTGGACCGGGTGCTGCGCGGCCGGATCGACGACCGCTTCGCCACCGTCCACCTCGGCGGCCTCAACCTCGACGCACGCGAGGCCCGCGGGGTCCGCCGGGTCAAGATCCTCGGCTGCGGCTCCGCCTACCACGCCGGCCAGATCGGCGCCCAGCTGATCGAGGAGCTGGCCCGCATCCCGGCGGACGCCGAGCCCGCGAGCGAGTTCCGCTACCGCAACGCGGTCGTGGACCCGGACACCCTCTACATCGCGGTCAGCCAGTCCGGCGAGACGTACGACACGCTGGCGGCCGTACAGGAGCTGAAGCGCAAGGGCGCGCGCGTCCTGGGCGTCGTCAACGTCGTGGGCAGCGCCATCGCCCGCGCGACGGACGGCGGCGTCTACGTCCACGCCGGGCCCGAGGTCTGCGTCGTCTCCACCAAGTGCTTCACCAACACCGCTGTCGCCTTCGCCCTGCTGGCCCTGCACCTGGGCCGGATCCGCGATCTGTCCGTCGCGGACGGCAAGCGGATCATCGCGGGCCTGCGGAAGCTGCCCGCGCAGATCGCCGAGGTGCTGGCGGACGAGGAGCGGATCGCCGCGCTGGCGGCCGAGTACGCGGACGCGAAGAGCATGATGTTCGTCGGCCGGGTGCGCGGCTACCCGGTGGCCCGCGAGGCCTCCCTGAAGCTCAAGGAGGTCTCCTACGTCCACGCGGAGGCGTACCCGGCGTCGGAGCTGAAGCACGGGCCGCTGGCCCTGATCGAGCCGGCCGTACCGACCGTCGCGATCGTGCCGGACGACGAGCTGCTGGAGAAGAACCGCGCGACGCTCGAGGAGATCAAGGCACGCAGCGGCCGGATCCTGGCCGTCGCCCACCAGGAGCAGGAGAAGGCCGACCACACGCTGCTGGTGCCGAAGAACGAGGCCGAGCTGGACCCGATCCTGATGGGCATCCCGCTCCAACTGCTGGCCTACCACTCGGCTCTGGCGCTGGGCCGCGACATCGACAAGCCCCGCAACCTGGCGAAGTCCGTCACCGTCGAGTGACCCGCGGGACCGCCCCCGGCGCGTGCCACCATACGCGCGGGGGACGGCCTCCCCCGGCGCCGGCGCCGCTCCCGCACGCCGGCCCGGCCGCCACCCGCACGGGACCGTCACCTCCCGGCCGGCGGGCGGCACGTCCGTCCTTCCGTCTGTACGGATGAATACCCGCCGGCCGGCCGCGCTGCACCTCTGCCGGGCCTCTTCCGGGACTTTCCGGCGCTTTTCCGGGGGCTTCCGGGGCTCTGCCGGACTTTCGGGCCTTCCGGTCCTTCCCCCTCGGCTCAGGGGACAACCACGACCGGGCGCTGCGCCCGGCGCGCGAGCCGGCCGGCGACCGAGCCGAAGACGCGCCCGACCAGCCCGTGCGTGGAGCCCACCACGATCGCGTCGGCCTCGTACTCCCGGCCGACGTCCTCCAGCTCGTGGCAGATGTCACCGCCGCGCTCGACGAGGACCCACGGCGTCTCCGCCAGATAGTCGGCGCAGGCCAGTTCCAGGCCGAGCACCTCCGTGCGGTGGTCCGGCACGTCCACGAAGACCGGGGGCTCGCAGCCGGCCCAGACCGTCGTCGGCAGCCGGTTGGCCACATGGACGATGATCAGGCCGTTGCCGGTGCGCCGGGCCATGCCGATGGCGTACGCCAGGGCGCGTTCACTGGACGTGGAGCCGTCGAAGCCGACGACGACACCGTGCTGGAACGCCGGATCGCAGGAATGGCGCGTGACTTCCACCGCATCCAGGTCCGACCTGGGGTCGGCGACCTGCTTGCGGTTCGCGGGTTCGGGAATCTCGTGACCGGCCATCGGTGTCTCGGCGAAGAAGGTCCTCTGCGGAGGGAACGACGGTTGACGGTGGAGTGGTCGCAGGGGTGGATAGTCCGGGAATCATCTTCCCAAGTCCTTACCCGCAAGGGTACGGCGACACTCCTCACCTGCCCAAGCCCCACCGGCGAGCGGCCCGGGGGCCGACAACCGGCGCAGCCGCTGGTGCGACTGTCCGGGAGCATGCCGGAGCCGGGCGCGGAGCGCAATGCCCCCTTGCGGCCGGCTCACCGGGACGGGCGGGGCAGGGCGTACCGCACAGGTGTCCAGCGGCGCCTGGCCATCCACCGTAGGTGACTCGGGTGCGAATGTCCCGTCACCGGGCACGGAGAGCGGCCCCGCGGGGGGCGCACAGCGGGCGCACACGCGCGCACCGGGAGTACGCCGGTGGGAGGACTTTCTCGAACAAGTGCTCCCGATTCTTTTCAGCCAACTTCCCGCCGCTGCGCATCCTTTGCCGCACCGCCCTCGGAACCGCGCTCCCACCTGCGTGGAAAGGACCAAAGAGCCGTCGCGGTCCCTACGGGGAGCGACTGTCGGCCACAGGCGTACTTCCCAGCAACGCCGCCGAGTGCCACGCTTCGTGATCGAATGCTTCACGCCAAGTTGTCATGTCGACTTAGCGGTGGGTGGTGAACTTGTCTCGCCGACCACATGGGACACAGTAGATTCGATCATGGCCATTCACGGCGGGGGACTTGTGCAGGACCGAGGGGAAACGTGCAGGACCGAGAGGACGCGACCACCGAGGGGGGCTTAGTGCCATGAGCCAGGACTCCACGACCGTACCGGAGGCCGCGCGGAAGCTGTCCGGGCGCCGCCGCCGGGAGATCGTCGCAGTGCTGCTCTTCAGCGGCGGCCCCATATTCGAGAGCTCCATCCCGCTTTCCGTCTTCGGCATCGACCGTCAGGACGCCGGCGTTCCCCGCTACCGGCTCCTGGTGTGCGCCGGGGAGGAAGCGCCGCTGCGGACCACCGGCGGACTCGAACTGACCGCGCCGTACGGCCTGGAGGCGCTCTCCCGGGCCGGCACCGTCGTCGTACCGGCCTGGCGGTCGATCACCTCACCGCCGCCGGCGGCGGCGTTGGAGGCGCTGCGGAGAGCGCACGAAGAGGGGGCCCGCATCGTCGGGCTGTGCACGGGGGCCTTCGTGCTGGCCGCCGCCCGGCTGCTCGACGGCCGGCCGGCGACCACGCACTGGATGTACGCGCCGACGCTCGCCAAGCGCTACCCGTCGGTCCATGTGGACCCGCGGGAGCTGTTCGTCGACGACGGCGACGTGCTCACCTCCGCCGGGACCGCGGCGGGGATCGACCTGTGCCTGCACATCGTGCGGGCCGACCACGGAACGGAGGCGGCGGGCGCACTGGCCCGGCGGCTGGTCGTACCACCCCGGCGCGCCGGCGGGCAGGAGCGCTATCTCGACAGGTCTTTACCGGAGGAGATCGGCGCGGACCCGCTGGCCGAGGTCGTCGCGTGGGCGCTGGAACATCTGCACGAACAGTTCGACGTGGAGACGCTGGCCGCGCGCGCCTATATGAGCCGGCGCACCTTCGACCGCCGCTTCCGCTCGCTGACGGGAAGTGCCCCGCTGCAGTGGCTGATCACCCAGCGGGTGCTCCAGGCGCAGCGGCTGCTGGAGACCTCCGACTACTCCGTCGACGAGGTGGCGGGCCGCTGCGGCTTCCGCTCACCGGTCGCGCTGCGCGGTCACTTCCGGCGTCAGCTGGGCTCGTCGCCGGCGGCGTACCGCGCCGCCTACCGGGCCCGGCGTCCGCAGGGCGCCGGGGAGCGGGCGGACCGGGCAGACCGGCTGGAGCGGATGGAGCGGGCGGAGCGGCCCCTGGTCGTCGAGCAGCGCTCGGCCGAGCACTCGGCACCGCCCGGGGCACTGCGCCGCGCGCCCTCGGGGTCGCACGGCGGCATGGGCGCCGAGCCGGGCAAGCCGGAGTACGACTCGTACTCCACCCGGCTGCCGGAGCACGGCGGGCGGGGGGCGGGCCGCCCGGCGGTGCCCGGCCAGCGCGACCGCCCCGTAGGGTGAGGCGCATGAACGATCGCATGGTGTGGATCGACTGCGAGATGACCGGTCTCTCGCTGTCGGACGACGCGCTCATCGAAGTGGCCGCACTCGTCACCGACTCCGAGCTCAACGTGCTCGGCGAGGGGGTGGACATCGTGATCCGCCCGCCGGCGGAGGCGCTGACCACCATGCCGGAGGTGGTGCGCGAGATGCACACCACCTCCGGGCTGCTCGCCGAGCTCGACGGGGGCACGACGCTGGAGGACGCCCAGCGTCGGGTGCTGGCGTACGTCCGCGAGCATGTCCCGGAGCGCGGCAAGGCCCCGCTGTGCGGCAACTCCATCGGCACCGACCGGGGCTTCCTGTCCCGGGACATGCCGGACCTGGAGAGCTACCTCCACTACCGGATCGTCGATGTGTCGTCGGTGAAGGAGCTGGCCCGCCGCTGGTTCCCGCGCGCCTACTTCAACAGCCCGGAAAAGGGCGGCAACCACCGGGCGCTCGCCGACATCAGGGAGAGCATCGCCGAGCTCCGCTACTACCGGGAGGCGGTCTTCGTCCCGCAGCCCGGGCCGTCCTCCGAGACGCTCACCGAGATCGCCAAGCGGCACGGTGGCACGCTCACCGGAGGCCAGGAGCAGCCCTCCGAGCTGCCGCCCGAGGCTCGATTTCCGCGCCCGTCAGGGCATACGCTATAGTTCTGCAGTCGCCCGGGAACGGGCGGCCATGGTGGGTATAGCTCAGCTGGTAGAGC
>DOWQ01000685.1:0-7526 GCA_003519485.1 Streptomyces sp.
ATGGGTCACGTCGACCACGGCAAGACCCGCCTGCTCGACGCGATCCGCAAGACGAACGTCATCGAGGGCGAGGCCGGTGGCATCACCCAGCACATCGGTGCCTACCAGGCCGCGACCGAGGTCAACGGCGAAGAGCGTCGGATCACCTTCATCGACACCCCGGGCCACGAGGCGTTCACCGCCATGCGTGCCCGCGGTGCCAAGTCCACCGACATCGCGATCCTCGTGGTGGCGGCGAATGACGGTGTGATGCCGCAGACGATCGAGGCGCTCAACCACGCCAAGGCCGCCGAGGTGCCGATCGTCGTCGCGGTCAACAAGATCGACGTCGAGGGCGCGGACCCGACCAAGGTGCGCGGCCAGCTCACCGAGTTCGGGCTGGTGGCCGAGGAGTACGGCGGCGACACCATGTTCGTCGACATCTCCGCCAAGCAGGGCGAGAACATCGAAAGCCTGCTGGAGGCCGTCGTCCTCACCGCCGACGCCTCGCTCGACCTGCGCGCCAACGCGGAGCAGGACGCGCAGGGCATCGCGATCGAGGCCCACCTCGACCGCGGCCGCGGCGCCGTGGCGACCGTGCTGGTCCAGCGCGGCACGCTGCGGGTCGGCGACACGATGGTGGTCGGCGACGCGTACGGCCGTGTCCGTGCGATGCACGACGACACCGGCAAGACGATCCAGGAAGCGGGTCCGGCCACTCCGGTCCTCGTCCTGGGCCTGACCAACGTGCCGGGAGCCGGCGACAACTTCCTGGTTGTCGACGAGGACCGCACGGCCCGCCAGATCGCCGAGAAGCGCGCGGCGCGCGAGCGCAACGCCGCCTTCGCCAAGCGCACCCGCCGGGTGTCCCTCGAGGACCTCGACAAGGTGCTCAAGGCCGGCGAGGTCCAGCAGCTCAACCTCATCATCAAGGGCGACGCGTCCGGTTCGGTGGAGGCTCTCGAGTCCTCGCTGCTCCAGCTCGACGTCGGCGAAGAGGTCGACCTGCGGGTCCTGCACCGCGGCGTCGGTGCGGTCACCGAGACCGACATCGACCTGGCGACGGGCTCCGACGCCATCGTCATCGGCTTCAACGTGCGCGCCGAGGGGCGTGCCACGCAGATGGCCGAGCGCGAGGGCGTGGACGTCCGTTACTACTCGGTGATCTACCAGGTCATCGAGGAGATCGAGGCGGCCCTCAAGGGCATGCTCAAGCCGGAGTACGAAGAGGTCGAGCTGGGCACGGCGGAGATCCGCGAGGTCTTCCGCTCCTCCAAGCTCGGCAACATCGCCGGTGTCCTGGTCCGCTCCGGAGAGGTTCGCCGCAACACCAAGGCGCGCCTCGTCCGCGACGGCAAGGTCATCGCGGAGAACCTCAACATCGAGGGTCTGCGCCGGTTCAAGGACGATGTCACCGAGCTTCGTGAGGGCTACGAGGGCGGTATCAACCTCGGCAGCTACAACGACATCAAGGTCGACGACGTCGTCGCGACGTACGAGATGCGCGAGAAGCCGCGAGGCTGATCCGCACAGCGCGACCCGGGGCCGGTCGGCGGGAGAATATCCGTCGATCGGCCCCGGCCGTTGCGTGTACGGTTCTGGTGTCCCTGCCGAGCTGCGGCCGGGACGACGGCGAGGACCGAGGCCCCACGGGTGGCTGACCCGGACTCCATGTATGTAGGGACACTGTCCTTCGATCTGCTCCTCGGCGACGTACGGTCGTTGAAGGAGAAACGCTCCGTCGTCCGCCCGATCATCGCCGAGCTGCACCGCAAGTACGCGGTCAGCGTGGCGGAGACCGGCGACCAGGACCTCCACCGCAGGGTCAGGATCGGCCTGGCGGTGGTCTCCGGGGACACGGGGCGCCTCACGGAAGTGCTGGACCGGTGCGAGCGCCTGGTGGCGGCCCGGCCAGAGGTGGAGCTGCTGTCCGTACGACGGCGGATCCACGGCGACGACGACGGCTGACCGCGTCGGCGCCCGAACATCGGGCGGCGCGCACGCCGCCGCGAGCAAGCTGCAGGAAGAGAAGAAGGAGACGGACCGGTGACCGACAACGCGCGGGCCCGCAAGCTGGCCGATCGCATCCAGGTCGTGGTCGCGGAGACCCTGGACCGGCGTATCAAGGATCCGCGACTGGGGTTCGTCACGATCACGGACGCCCGGGTCACCGGCGATCTGCGGGAGGCCACGGTCTTCTACACGGTCTACGGCGACGACGAGGAGCGCGCGGCCTCCGCGGCCGCGCTGGAGAGCGCCAAGGGCGTCCTCCGCTCCGAGGTCGGGCGGCAGACCGGGGTGCGCTTCACGCCGAGCCTGGCGTTCGTGCCGGACGCCCTGCCGGACAACGCCCGCACCATCGACGACCTGCTGGCCAGGGCGCGCCAGCAGGACGAGCAGGTGCGGGAGTCCTCGACGGGCGCTGCGTATGCCGGCGAGCCCGACCCGTACCGCAAGCCGGGCGAGGACCAGGCGGATGACGAGGCGGACGCGGACGACGCGAGCGCCGAGGCGGCCGGTGACGGCGGCGGTGGCGGCGGCGACGGCGACGGCGAGGGTTCCTCGCGGGCATGACGGACAACAAGCACACCGGAGGGCGCGCCGAGGGGCGCGCTCTCCGTATCGCTGCGCCGGACGGCCTGGTCGTCGTCGACAAGCCGTCCGGCCACACCTCGCACGACGTCGTCGCGCGGATGCGCGGCATGGCCCGCACCCGCAAGGTGGGGCACGCCGGCACCCTCGACCCGATGGCGACCGGCGTGCTGCTGCTCGGCATCGGCAAGGCCACCCGGCTGCTCGGTCACCTCGCGCTGACCGAGAAGGAGTACTCCGCGACGATCCGGCTCGGTCAGTCGACCGTGACGGACGACGCGGAAGGCGAGGTCACGGAGGCCGCGGGCGCCGCCGTCCTCGCCGGGGCGGCAGCCGGCGCCGGTGAGGCCCGGAAGGCGGTCGAGGCCGGGGCCGCGGAGCTGACGGGTGAGATCCGGCAGGTGCCGTCCAAGGTCAGCGCCATCAAGGTCGACGGCAAGCGATCCTACAAGCGGGCACGTGAGGGCGAGGAGTTCGAACTGGCGGCCAGGCCCGTCAGCGTCCCGGCCTTCGGGGTCCACGAGATCCGGGAGGCGGTCGCCGAGGACGGCACCGTCGTGTCGGACGTGGGCGTGACCGTCGTCTGCTCCGCCGGCACCTACATCCGTGCGCTCGCCCGGGACCTCGGCGCCCGGCTCGGCACCGGCGGCCACCTCACGGCGCTGCGGCGCGACCGCGTCGGCCCGTATACGCTGGAAGCGGCGCACACGCTCGAACAGCTGCAGGAGGCCGTGGACGCGGCCGGTGAGGGCGTCAACGGGCTGCCGGTCCTGCCGCTCGCCGAGGTGGCGGCGGCGGCCTTCCCGCGCTGGGACGTGGACGAGCGGCAGGCCCGGCTGCTGTCGAACGGCGTACGGCTGGCCGCCCCCGACCTGAGCCCCGCCGTGCCCACCGCGGTCTTCGGCCCGGACGGCCGTTTCCTCGCGCTGGTGGAGGGTTCGGAGGGCAGGGCGAAGAGCCTCGCGGTCTTCGCCTGAGCGCCCGACCGTGGAGCGGGGGACACGAGGGCTTGCTCTCGCGTCCTCCCGATCCACGGCCCCCCTCCTGATGTGCTTGTCCACCCGGCCCGGGGGATTCACCCGTACGGGCAGGCGCTCGGAGTGAACCGGGGGGGTGGACGGGGGCGCGTTCACCGGACGCACGGGTGCCGCTCCGGCAGCCGCCGGCGTGGCGGCTGCCGAACGCCCGCCGTCGTACCGGTGCCGATGACAGCCCCAGCTGTCCGGCATGGCAGTCTTGGAGCTGCGTAATCGATGGGTTATCACGTACACGGGTTCGGGCGAGGAGCGGTCACAGTGCAGCGCTGGCGTGGCTTGGAGGAGATTCCCGAGGGCTGGGGTCGCAGCGTCGTCACCATCGGCTCCTACGACGGCGTGCACCGGGGACACCAGCTGATCATCGGCCGGGCCGTGGACCGCGCCCGGGAGCTCGGGGTCCCGTCGGTCGTCGTCACCTTCGACCCGCACCCCAGCGAGGTCGTACGGCCCGGCAGCCACCCGCCGCTGCTGGCGCCGCACCACCGGCGGTCCGTGCTGATGGCGGAGCTCGGCGTGGACGCGGTGCTGGTCCTGCCGTTCACCAAGGAGTTCTCGAAGCTCTCGCCCGCCGACTTCGTGGTCAAGGTGCTGGTCGACAGGCTGCACGCGCGCGTGGTCGTCGAGGGGCCCAACTTCCGGTTCGGGCACAAGGCGGCCGGCGATGTGGCCCTGCTCACCGAGCTGGGCGGCACGTACGACTACGAGGTCGAGGTCGTCGACCTGTACGTCCGGGGCGAGGCGGGCGGCGGCGTGCCGTTCTCCTCGACGCTGGTCCGGCGGCTGGTGGCCGAGGGCGACGTGGCCGGCGCGCGGGAGATCCTCGGCCGGCCGCACCGGGTCGAGGGCGTGGTCGTACGCGGCGCTCAGCGCGGCCGTGAACTCGGCTACCCGACCGCGAACGTCGAGACCCTGCCGCACACGGCCATCCCGGCGGACGGCGTCTACGCGGGCTGGCTGGAGGCCGATGGCGAGCTGATGCCCGCCGCGATCTCGGTGGGCACCAACCCGCAGTTCGACGGGACGGAGCGGACCGTCGAGGCGTATGCCATCGACCGGACCGGGCTGAACCTGTACGGCCTGCACGTCGCCGTGGACTTCCTCGCGCGGCTGCGGGGACAGCAGCGTTTCGACACGATCGAGGAACTGCTGGAAGGCATCGCCGACGACGTCGAGCAGTCCCGCCGGATGACTGGTCCCGCCGGATGACTGCCGACCCCGACGGCGCGGCCCGCGGCTGAGAGATCACCGCCCGGGCCGTCCGGCGGAGCCTGCGGCGGCGGACAGGAGTGGAAGGCAGCGGAAGCGAAAGGGCGCCGAACGCGCGTGCGTCGCGCGCTCGGGGCCCTCTCTCATGTCACTGCTGCGGCGGCGGCCAGCCGTAGCCGTCCTGCGGGTGCTGCGGCCAGGCGGCCGGCGGCCCGCCCTGCGGCGGCTGCTGCGGATAGGGCTGCTGCCCGGGCTGCTGGGCGTCGCCCGGCTGTCCGTACGGCTGACCGGGCGGCTGCTGCCCGTACGGAGCCTGCTGGCCGTACTGCTGGCTGGGCATGGGCGGGGCGGCCTGCGGCGGCGGGTTGCCGTTCGGCGTCCACAGGCCCTGCTGCTGCTGGGCGCGGACGAAGTCCTCGGCGATGAGCGCCGAGAGGTTGAAGTACGACTCGCGGGTCCTCGGCCGCATCATGTCGAGATCCACCTCGGCACCGGCGGCGAGGTGTTCGTCGAAGGGGACGACGACGACACCGCGGCAGCGGGTCTGGAAGTGCGACACGATGTCGTCGATCTTGATCATCTTGCCGGTCTCACGGACCCCGGAGATGACGGTGATGCTGCGCTGCACCAACTCGGCGTATCCGTGCGCGGAGAGCCAGTCCAGCGTCGTGCTCGCGCTGCTGGCGCCGTCGACGGACGGGGTCGAGACGATGATCAGCTGGTCGGCGAGGTCGAGCACGCCGCGCATCGCGCTGTAGAGCAGACCGGTGCCCGAGTCGGTGAGGATGATCGGGTACTGCTTGCCGAGCACGTCGATGGCGCGGCGGTAGTCCTCGTCGTTGAAGGTCGTCGAGACGGCCGGGTCCACGTCATTGGCGATGATCTCCAGCCCGGAGGGCGCCTGGGACGTGAACCGGCGGATGTCCATGTAGCTGTTGAGGTGCGGGATTGCCTGCACCAGGTCGCGGATGGTCGCACCGGTCTCGCGGCGCACGCGGCGGCCGAGGGTGCCCGCGTCCGGGTTGGCGTCGATCGCGAGGATCTTGTCCTGGCGCTCGCTGGCGAGGGTCGAGCCGAGAGCCGTGGTGGTCGTGGTCTTGCCGACGCCGCCGGAGCCGCAGCACACGATGATCTCGGTGCCCCGGTCGTCGAGCAGCGCGTCGACGTCCAGGACTTCGACGACGCGGACCGCGCCCCCGACACCGCGCACCTGTACATCCGCGACGAGCGCGGGGTGGCGGCCTACCTCCGTGTCATCTCGCTGCCGGAGCCGGAGTACGGCGCCTCGCGCGCATTCGGCCGCGTCGCGGTCCGCGCCGACCGCAGGGGCGAGGGCCTCGCGAAGCGGCTGATCGAGCCCGTGATCGCGAAGTGGGGGAGCGAGCCCATGGTCCTCCACTCGCAGGCCTACGTCACGTCGCTCTACGCCGCGTTCGGTTTCGAGATGGTGGGGGAGCCGTTCGTCGAGGCGGGGATCCCGCACCGGACCATGGTGCGCAGGGGCGCCTGAGCCGGATGGGGTCCTGGCCTTTTGCCCCGGGAATCGTCCGGTAGACTGAAGCGGCGCCGGGTTGGGCTGGTTTGACTATCTGCCTGCCCTGCACAAGAATAAACGGGTTCCCTGTGTCCAGATCAGGGAGACCCTCAATCCACCGCTGCGCAAGGTGCGTGGCGACACCGAGAAGGAGCCCAAGTGGCAAAGGCCAAGTTTGAGCGGACGAAGCCGCACGTAAACATCGGCACCATTGGACACGTCGACCACGGCAAGACCACTCTGACCGCGGCGATCTCCAAGGTGCTCCACGACAAGTACCCGACCCTGAACGAGGCCTCCCCGTTCGACAAGATCGACAAGGCTCCTGAGGAGAAGCAGCGCGGTATCACCATCTCGATCTCGCACATCGAGTACCAGACCGAGAAGCGCCACTACGCTCACGTTGACTGCCCCGGCCACGCCGACTACGTCAAGAACATGATCACCGGTGCCGCTCAGATGGATGGCGCGATCCTCGTCGTCGCCGCCACCGACGGCCCGATGGCGCAGACCCACGAGCACATCCTCCTCGCCCGCCAGGTTGGCGTGCCGGCGATCGTCGTCGCCCTCAACAAGTGCGACATGATCGACGACGAGGATGCCGACCTGATCGACCTCGTCGAGATGGAGCTCCGCGAGATCCTCTCCAACCAGGGCTTCGACGGCGACGAGCTGCCGATCGTCCGCGTTGCCGCCTTCCCGGCGCTGAACGGCGACGAGAAGTGGGCCAACACCATCGTCGAGCTCATGGACGCCGTCGACGAGTACATCCCGACACCCGAGCGTGACGTCGAGAAGCCCTTCCTGATGCCCGTTGAGGACGTCTTCACGATCACCGGTCGTGGCACCGTCATCACCGGCCGTATCGAGCGCGGCATCATCAAGACGGGCGACACCGTCGACATCGTCGGTATCCGCGACGAGAAGCAGACCAGCACCATCACCGGTGTCGAGATGTTCCGCAAGATCCTCGACGAGGGTCGCGCCGGCGAGAACGTCGGCCTGCTGCTCCGTGGCACCAAGAAGGAAGACGTCGAGCGCGGCATGGTCGTCATCAAGCCGGGTTCGACCACCCCGCACACCGACTTCGAGGCCTCGGTCTACGTGCTGAACAAGGAGGAGGGTGGCCGTCACAAGCCGTTCTTCTCCAACTACTCGCCGCAGTTCTACTTCCGCAC
>DOWQ01000685.1:7561-7766 GCA_003519485.1 Streptomyces sp.
GTCACCAAGATCCTCAAGTGATCTGATCGCAAGCCTGAAGAGGCCCGCACCGGCAACGGTGCGGGCCTCTTCTTGTAGTTGGCGGTCGGCTCTTCCGTGGCGGCCGGAGGGTCAGAAGATCAGGACTCCTCGCCGTCGGACGACTTCGGCATGTTGGTCGCCGTCCGCTCGGCGGCACGTTCCTCCCGTTCCCGCATGTCGTCGG
>DOWQ01000458.1 GCA_003519485.1 Streptomyces sp.
CCCCCGCGCCTCAGGCGCGATCCCGCCGTAGTAGAGGAGCTCGTCGCAGGCTCCGGTCACGTCCGCGCGCATGCCCGACAGCGGGTTGCCCGAGTCGCGCACGTCCAGCCGGGCCAGCTCCTCGGCCTGTGCCCCGATCCGGTCCGACAGCTCGCGCAGCAGCGCCGCCCGCCGGCGCCAGCCGAGGTCGCGCCAGCCGGGGGCGGCGGCTCGTGCCGCCCCGACCGCCGCCTCGACATCCTCGGCGCCGGCGTCCGGCACCGTCGCGAGGACCTGCTCGGTACTCGGGTCCACGGACTCCAGTACGGCGCCCGCCGCGGCGGGGACCCACCCGCCGCCGATGTGCATCAGCCGGCTGTCGTTCATCGCGGCGCCGTCCGGACGTGGACGACGGCCACCTCGCCGGCGCGCGCCCGCGCGACGGCCTCGTCGAGCGCCGGGCCCAGTCGCGCCGGATCGGAGACCGGACCCGTGGCCCAGCAACCGTAGGACCTCGCGAGGGCCGCGAGGTCGATCGGAGGGTCGGTGATGCGCATCCCGATCCAGCTGTTCTCCGGCGGGCGGCCGCGGTGGCGGGCGACCTCGGCCTGGTGCGGCTCGTCGTTGTGGAAGCTGCTGTTGTCGTTGATGACGACGAGCATCGGCACCCGGTAGTGGACGGCGGTCCACAGCGCGCCGGCGGCCATGAGCAGATCGCCGTCGCCGATGATCCCGACGCCGAGCCGGCCCTGGTCGCGGGCGGCCAGAGCGCCGCCTACGAGTGCTCCCGGGCCGTAACCGACCCCGCCGCCGCCGGAGTGCCCGAGGTAGCTGCCGGCGCCGGGGAACTGCCACACGCCCTCGGGCCAGGTCCTCGTGTTGCGCAGGCACAGGAGGTGGTCGACGTCCTCGACCGCCCGCCACGTCTCCGCCACCAGCCGCGCCGGAGAGATCGGCGCGTCGTCCCACCGCTTCGCGACAGCGGTCGAGTGCCGTGCCCGCAGGACCGACACGTGCCGGCGGACCCCGTCGCGCCGTGTCCCAGCGGCGACATCGTCGACGTACTTGCGCAGGGCGTCGGTGAGGTGCGAGAGGCCGAGCAGCGGGTCGGCGAGCAGCTGCACCGACCGCTCGAGAGGCGCGGCCAGCGCGTTGCTCCACGAGCGCAGCCCGAGGTCGCCGTAGGAGAGATCGACGACCGCGGCGTGTGCTCGGGGCTCCGCCGACCGCTCGGCGCGCGGGCCCCGGCCGCGTTCGAGCAGCAGGGCCGGGAGGTCCACGACGTCGACGGCCAGCACGACGTCGGCCTCGCGCAGCAGGTCGACGACCGCGTCGCTGCCGTACAGTGCGGCAGCGTCCACGGCACCGACGGGGTGCTCGACCGGGCACCCGGCCTCCGAGGCAGGGCTCATGCGGCCTCGACGGCGGCGAGCAGGTCGTTCGCCGTCAGCAGTGCCGGGTCGAGCGCGACATCGAGGCGTTGGGCGAGCGCAGCGAGGACGAGCTTCCGCACGCGCCGGCCGTTCCAGCCCGCGCAGCGTGCCGCGAGCTTGCCGTGCAGCGCACCGTCCTCGGCGAGCGGCCGGAGCCCGGGCCAGACTCCTGCGAGCTCGCACAGCGAGGCGCGCAGGATCGCGCCGACCGTCTCCTCGTCGGGCAGCGGCACGTGCAGCACGAGGTCGGCCCGGGACAGGAATGCCTCGTCGATCGCCTCGGGGAAGTTCGTCGTCGTGACGAACAGCACGCCGGGGTGGCGCGCGGCCACATGATCGATGCCGGCGAGCAGGGCGTCCGTCGCGCGGTGCACGTCCACGGGGTTGGTCTCGAACGAGGCTGCCGAGCGGCGCACCGCCAGGCTCTCGACCTCGTCGACGAGCACCATGGTGTGCGGCCGTCGTGCGGCGAGCTCCGGGACCGTGTCGGTCATGAGCCGGGTCACGGCGCGCTGGCTCTCACCGAGCATCTCGCTCGGAAAGGCGTGCGGGTCGACCTCGGCGTAGGTCGTCGCGCCGTGCGGCGCGAGCGCCCGCGCGGTGGCTTGGGCCAGGCCCCGCGCCAGCGTGGTCTTGCCGGTGCCGGGCGGGCCGGCCAGGACGACCAGGCCGTGCGGCAGCCCGGGCAGCGTGGCCAGCCGCTGGCCGTGCCGCATCGTCAGCAACGCGGTCGAGAGCAGCCGCTCCTTCGTGCCGGGCGGGACGAGGATGTGGTCCCACGGGCCGTCGTGGTGGTCCGACGGCAGTGCGTGCACCGAAAGCACGCCCTGCGGCAGGGCGTTGGCCGGCATCGTCAGGGCCAAGTCGGGCGCTCGAGGGCCGGCCACTCGATGGCCGAGTAGTCCCCGGCCTGCTGGTCCCGGATCGCCTCCGGCGGCTCCTCGAACAGCACCACCGGATCTGTGAGCACGCGCATGGTCTCCAGCAGGCTGTCGAACATGTGGATACGGACGACCTTCGCGGTCTTCTCGGGGTCGTCGTTGAAGTGCTGGTGCCACAGGAAGTGGTCGACGACGATGATGTCGCCCTTCTCCCACGGGTGCTCCTCGCCCTTGTCCGGCTCGGTCCCGAGGAAGGTGTGACCGCGGCCCTCGACGACATAGAGCCAGGCCTCGCCGGGGTGCCGGTGCATCGACTGCCCGCGACCCGGCCCGATCTCGAACATCGCCATGGTGATGCCGGACGCCTGGTAACCGATCGCCCGGTCGAGCAGGAAGGTCGTGCGCGTCCCGCGCGGGGTCTGCAGCAGCTCCAGGTCGTCCCAGCTGGTGTGCAGCCGGCCCGAGCGACGGGCGTCCTGGTCCTTGGCGAGCCGGCGGACGCGACGGGCGTACGGGTCGTCGCCCTCGATGGACGCCGTGTACGGCGGGCGCGGCGCGAGCTGCTCGACGGGCGTGCGCCCGGCGTCCTCCTGGAACGCCATGCCCATGGTCTCGAGCATGGGCTCACTGGAGAAGCTCAGGAAGCGCGCGGTCTCGCTGCCCTCGTTGCCGTGCCCGTGCCAGGCCCAGGCGGGCAGGTGGAGCGAGTCGCCCGGCCCCCACTCGACGCGCTCGCCGTCGATCTCGGTCCAGCCCCAGCCCGCGACGACGAACAACATCGCGTCCCATGAGTGGCGGTGCACCGTCGAGGTGACGCCCGGGTCGATCTCGTGGACCAGAGCGTCCATCGAGCGCGTGGGGCGGTCTCCGTCGGCGCCGACGTAGACCCCGCGCCGCATCCCGCGGGTGGTGTCGTGCATCACCACGTCGCCCCGGCGGACGACTGTGTTGCGGTACTGCCGCCACTCCTCCAGGAAGTCCGCGCGCCGCTTCTTCTGCACGTGGTAGTGCGTTACGCCCGTCGTCGTCCTCGTCGCCATCCAGCGCTCCTCTTTAGGTATTACCAATATAATAAACAAACCACAGGGGGAGAGGTAGTGGCAAGGGTGGCGGTGGACGCTGCCGTGCTCCGGCACTGTCCCGCGTAGAGCCGGAGCATGGTGGTCAGCTGCTCGGCGTGGTCGGCGGCGGCGGGCAGGAAGCCGCACCGGAACCGACCGAGGGCGACCCGGCCGGCTCGGCGGAGCAGGACCGCGTCGGGGAAGAACCGAAAGCACCTGGCTGTTCGGCCGGACCACCCGGGCGGCGCGACGGACGTCAGCCACCGGCCTCGAGTTCGTGCCGCGAGTCCTCGCTGAACACGAGCGACTTGATGGTGACGGGCACGGTATTCGAGGGATGGCGGACACGTCCGATGTCGATGTAGTCGAAGTCGCGCAGGCTCAGCCCGTCCACCACGAGAAGCCCGCTCACGACCCCGAGTTCCTCGCGGAGCAGGCGACCCAGCGTCATCGCGACGTCGCCGTCGAGCATCAGGTACACCGGCTTGCCCAGCGAGAGCCGCTCGGCGAGCGCGTCTCGGACGCCGCAGGCGAAGGGGAAGAGCCGGTCATAGCTCGGCACGCCGCTCCACGCCATGGCGAGGGCGATGTCGGCGTCCCCGTGCGCGTCCGCGGTGATGAGGTGACGCCGGATCGCGGCGGTGACGGCAGCCGCCTCGACGACCGGCCCGAGCTCGAACATCGGCCGCAGAACCTGCAGGTTGCGCCGAGGGAGGAGGGCGTCGGGGTCGGAGATGCAACCCGTGTTGCCGCTCAGCTGGACGCTGTACTCCGAAGCCCCGAGGGCGGTCGCGCGGATGCACTGGCCGGCCGGCAGGAGCGGGACCGGCAGGGCGCCGGAGTCCAGTCTGCGGCGCAGCGCGCGGCCCAGCCGCAGGCCGAGGTCTCCGAACTGCCGGCTCTCCCTGCCGTAGAGGTACTCGGCCACACCTCCGGAGAACATGACGCCGTCGACGTCGACGAGGTCGCCGAGCGGCTCGGTGAGGTGGAGCTGCGCCACTTCCGCGGGGAGCGGGCCGCTCGCGAGAACGGCGATGAGCGCGTCCGCCATCGTCTCCGCCACGTGCTCCAGCTCGCCCTCCGTGACTGTGTCGCCGAGACCCCAGTCGTACCCCGCGCGTGCCGCGTGCTTCCTGCCGGCGGGGTCGAGGCGGATGATCCGCCCGGCGGCGTCGAGCACCTGGAGCCGGCCGCCGATGTGCACCGCCGCCGTCGCCACGACACGCCCGTGGTCGATCAGGGACAGCTTCGTCGTCCCGCCTCCGATGTCGACGTTCAGAATCCGCAGCGCCGCGTCGTACGACTTCTTCGCCGCACCCGATCCGTACGCCGCGAGCATCGCCTCCATGTGGTGGCCCGCGGTCGCCGTGACGAACTCGCCGCCCCGCTCGGCCAGGACGCCGGCGATCGCCTCCGCGTTGCGCCGCCGCAGGGCCTCTCCGGTGAGGATGACGACGCCGGTGTCGACATCCGCCGGGTCGACGCGGGCGTCGTCGTACGCGCGGTCGATGAGGGAGCCGAGCGCCTCGGCGTCGATGTGCTCCGCGCTGGAGTAAGGGGTGAGCGCGACGGGCGAGCGGTAAACGGTGTCGCGGCGCACGACGATGTAGCGGCTGGTCAAATCCTCACCGATGCGCCGCAGACGCAAGCGGGAGAACACCACCTGGGTGCCCGACGACCCGATGTCCATGCCGACGCTGTGCAGCGTCACATTGTCCTGCTGCCAGACCGGGTTGTCCTCCAGCGGGCTCAGCGCGTCGTCGTCGTGCACATGGTCGTGGTCCGGCGCGTACGCGGAGTGAACCTTCACCGGGCCGTGGTCGTGACCGTGCTGGTGCTCGTACCCGTCGTGCTCCACGTCGTGCTCCTCGTCGTCTCCTGGTGCGAGCCCGGACGTTCCCGCCGCTCCGTACGACGACGTGGGGCCCGCCGGGGAGGCGGACCCCACGTCGTCGTACGGCCGCAGGTCAGGTGGCGGCGTCCTGTGGCTTGGGCGGGAGCGTCGCGAGCTCTGCCTCGTACACCGCCTCCATCTGCGGCTCCATGCTGTGCTTCGCGAGCGCTTCTCGGAACGTCTCGCGGACGTACGACGACTCGTCAGCGTAGTCGATCTGGTCGCCGCCGATGCGCTGGCTGATCCAGGCCTTCGGGACGCCCTGCGCGTTGCGCACCGAGACGACCTCGTGCTTGAACGCGAGGTAGCGCCCGGGCTCCGTCCCGGTGTTGAAGTGCTGGTGGAACCACATGTTGGGCGGCACGATGAGCGAGCCCGGTCCCCACTCGTAACGCCGCGGCTCTTCGCCTTCGGGCCACATCAGGCTGTAGCCCTCGCCCGAGAGAATGATCACATGGGCTCCCGGGCCGTGCCGGTGCCCCTTCTTGTAGGTGGCTGTCGGGAACTGCGAGATGTGGCTGTTCATCGAGCCCTTGGCCATCGCGAAGCGGATGTGCCCGCCGCCGGCTCCGCGCTCCCCGGCCTCGACGAGCGGCAGGTTGGCCGTGTCGGCGACGAAATTGGTGTCGAGCAGCAGGCCCTTCTGCTCGCCCTTCGGCGAGAAGTAGTCCGGCTCGCCGTCGAAGCGGTCCGGGAAGTCCTTCGTGGTCCCGAAGACGAAGTCGACGTCGTCGTACATGTTGATGACCGGCGGCATGTTCGTGGAGGAGACGAAGCGCGCGGCCTTCCGGCCCGAGCCGTTGAAGTGCTGGTGGTTGGCGTTGAGCGGGATCGCGAACAGGGAGCCGGCCTGCCACTCGAAGGTGACCTCGGCGCCGGCGTCGTTCCAGACCTTGGTCGAGCCCTGCCCCTCGAGGACCAGCATCATCTCCTCGAACAGCTGCCGCTGCGGGGCGAGTTCGCTGCCGGCTGGGATCTCGCAGACGTAGCAGTCGTTGGACGTGCGGGTCGCCTCGTGGTTGATGAACACGCCCCGCCCGCCACGCCGCTCCCACGGCTTGAGCTCGACCGTCCGCAGGTCGGGCACGTAGTGGGCCGCGACGATGTCCAAACCTTCGGCGGCGACCCAGCGCGTGTAGGGGGAGTCCTTCTCCGTGGCGAACTTCGCCGCCAGGCTGTCGTTGACGAGTGCGTCCTTGGCCATCCGTGGCCTCCCTGATCGGCGTACGTAGCAGGGCTGTCGCCACATACGTGGGTGAGCGGTGGTCCCGACTCGGGTAAAACGGTAGGACCATAAGGCCATGGCTTTCGAAGTGTCAACGACTCGACACCGCTCGACCGGCTACCGCCCCTGGTCGGCCACCTCCGCCGCCGCCTTCGCCGCGGCGGCTGGGTCGAGATACAGCCCGCCGCGCACCGTTGGCGCCATGTGCTCGTCGAGCTCGTAGAGCAGCGGCATCCCCGTCGGGATGTTCAGCCCCACGACCTCTTGGCGGGACAGCTGGTCCAGGTGGGTGGCCAGGGCGCGCAGCGAGTTGCCGTGGGCGGTCACGAGTGTCGTCCGCCCGGCGCGCAGGTCGGGCACGATCGCGTCGTACCAGTAGGGCAGGAGGCGGGCGACGACGTCGGCGAGGCTCTCCGTCCGCGGGACCAGGTCACGTGCCGGCCCGGCGTACCGCGGGTCGGCCGAGACGTCCCACTCGCTGCCCGGTTCGATCGGTGGCGGCGGCACGTCGTACGACCGCCGCCACAGCTGGAACTGCTGCTCACCGTACTGCGCACGAATCGCTCGCCTGTCCTTGCCCTGCAGGTCGCCGTAGCACCGCTCGTTGAGCCGCCAGTGCCGGCGCACGGGTATCCAGGCCCGGCCGGCCGCCTCCAGCGCGATCGTGCCCGTGCGGATCGCCCGGGTGAGCACCGAGGTGTGCAGCGTCGTCGGCAGCAGGCCGGCCTCGCGCAGCAACTCGCCGCTGCGCCGCGCCTGGTCCTCCCCGTGCGCGGTGAGATCCACGTCCACCCAGCCCGTGAAGAGGTTTTTCGAGTTCCACTCGCTCTCGCCGTGACGGAGCAGGATGAGCGTCGGCATGCCGGCGATCCTTGCATATGCCGAGCCATGGTCGGCCAACCTTTAGCGTGGTCTAATGGAAAGACCAAGTCGATGCGAGGGGATCCGCGGTTTGTGCAGACCATGGGTTCCGGCGCCCGGGGAGAGGATACGAGGAGCGTTGACGAAGGTTGTCTATGTCGGTGTCGAGGGACGGGAGCGCGTTGTCGGCGCCACGGTCGGTGAGTCGGTCATGACGGCGGCGGTCAAGAACGGGGTTCCCGGGATCGCGGGGGAGTGCGGGGGGAATTCCTCCTGTGCGACCTGCCATGTCTGGGTGCGGGAGGAGTTCCTGCCGCTCGTCGGTTCGCCGGGCGACATGGAGGAGGATCTCCTCGATCTGGCCGTGTCCGAGCGGCGGGTGACGAGCCGGCTGTCGTGTCAGATCCCCGTCACGGCGGCTCTCGACGGCCTGACCGTCGACGTCCCGCCCGATCAGCCGTGACTGCGGCCAACCGGCGGTCGGCCGGTGAGGTCGGCTTGACAGTCCGACGATAAAGGTATGACAGTTAGGCCCAATGGACGGTCGCCGGTTCGGCGGCGTGTCGGCACGTGAAAAGGGAGACGCTCGTGCTCAGACCAGAGATCAACGACCTCCTGACGCAGACCGGGCCCGGGACGCCGACGGGAGCGCTGTTCCGGCAGTACTGGATGCCGGCTCTCCTCGCGGAGGAGCTTCCGGAGAACGACTGCCCGCCGGCGCGGGTCAAGCTTCTGTCCGAGCGCCTCATCGCCTTCCGCGACAGCGAGGGCCGGTACGGGTTGATCGACGAGTTCTGCGCGCATCGCGGGGTGTCCCTGTGGTTCGGCCGGAACGAGCAGTCGGGCCTGCGCTGCACGTACCACGGCTGGAAGTACGACGTCACCGGTCAGTGCGTCGAGGTCCCGTCGGAGGCCGACAACAGCACTTTCTGTGAAAACGTCAAGCTCACCGCCTATCCGCTGGTCAAAATCGGCGACGTCCTGTGGACCTACATGGGAGACCCGCGGACGCGCCCGGCTCTGCCCGAGTTCGAGTTCGCACAGGTTCCGCCGGAGCAGACCTACACCTCGAAGCGGTGGCAGCAGTGCAACTGGCTGCAGGCGTTCGAGGGCGGCATCGACTCCAGCCATGTGACCTGGCTGCACTCCGGAGGCTTGAGGAACGACCCGCTGTTCAAGGGCGCGAAGGGCAACGAGTACAACCAGAACGACACGAAGCCGTTCTTCGAGGTGGCCGACAGCGAGGGCGGTCTGTTCGTCGGCGCCCGCCGCAACGCCGAGGAGGGCAACTACTACTGGCGGATCACCCCGTGGGTGATGCCGTCCTTCACCATGGTGCCCCCGCGCGGTGACCACCCGGTCCACGGTCACTTCTGGATTCCGATCGACGACGAGAACTGCTGGGCGTACAGCTTCGACTACCACCCGGTCCGGCCCCTGACGGCGGTCGAGCGGCAGGCGATGGCCGACGGCCACGGAGTCCACAGCGAGAACATCCCGGGCACGTACCGGCCCGTGGCGAATCTCGACAATGACTACCTGATGGACCGCGAGGCGCAGAAGCGCGGCGAGCACTACTCCGGGGTCAAGGGCATCGCCATCCAGGACTCGTCGCTGCAGGAGAGCATGGGCCCGATCGTGGACCGCACAAAGGAACGGCTGGTGCCGGCGGACAGCGGCATCATCAAGGCACGCCAGAAGTTGCGGAAGGCGGTGATCGCGCTGCGCGACGAGGGCGTGACGCCGCCCGGAGTCGACCCGGCGCACCACCGGGTGCGCTCGGCGGCGATCGTGCTGTCCCGGGAGGAGTCCTTCCTGGACTCCTCCCGGGAGGATGTGAAGGCCAACCCCGGCGTGCCGGTCACGTCGGTCTGACATGGGGACGCCTTCGATGTTCCCCAGCAGCTGCGCCAGGGCGGCCACTGCAACAGAGGCGCGCTTCCGGATCAACGCTTCTCTCGCACCGGCGCGCGCCGCGCGCATCGTGGCGCTCGACCAGGGTGCGGCGGGAGTCGTCCGTCGAGTGGCCGCCCACGAGTGGGCGACGGCGCGCTTCCTGGTCCACGAGGGCGACGCCCCCGGTGCCGGGAGCGGGATCGACCCGCCGAACGGCCCCCTGTTGCGCGGCATGGACGGAGCTCCCGCGCTCCTGAGCGAGGAGCTGACCCATGCCGACGTCGTCTTCATGATCGCGAGTGAGGACGGCGGGGCGGCATGCGCGTCGGTGATCGGCAGGGCCTGCGCCGCGCGTGGGGTCATGACAGCCGGCCTCGTCCTCGGGGACGGCTACGAGTCCGACGGCGCCGTAGCCGCACTCCGGCCGCATGCCCGGGTGCTGTTGCTGTCCGCGGACGAGAGCGATGTCGCCGAGCTGCTGACGGCGCTCCGGGCCTGACCGTCCCCGGGAGCAGCCCGGAGCGGCCCGGACCGCAGAGATGGCGAGCGACGACGAGAGACAGGGCGACATGGACAAGAAGATCAGTTTGCGCACCCTCCAGCAGATGAAGGACGAGGGACGCAAGATCGTTGGTGTCGTGGCCTGGGACTACCAGATCGCCCGCATCGTCGACCGGGCGGGCGTGGAGATCGTCTCCGTCGGAGACACGGTGGGGATGAACCTCTGGGGCCAGTCCAACCCGTTCGAGGTCACGATGGACGAGATGCTCACGGTGACCCGAGCGGTGCGGCGCGGGGTGAGCGCGGCACTGGTCAGCGCCGACTTCCCGTTCGGGCCGCTGCAGGAGGGCGCCGGCAGCGCCGTGCGGGCGGCGATCCGCTTCGTCAAGGAGGCGGGCGTCGATCTCGTGAAGCTCGACGCCGCCTCCGACTACCTCGAGGCCGTCGAGGCCGTCACGCGGGCCGGCATCCCCGTCTTCGCGCAGTTCGGGATCACGCCGCAGACAGCGCTCCGCTACGGCGTGGAGTACAACGCCGTCCCGTCCGCCGCCGACCAGGTGGCGGTCGAGTTGAAGGACGAGCTGGTCGCCGAGGCGAAGCGGCTCGAGGAGGCGGGGGCCGCCCTGCTGAACTTCACCAACTCGGGGCCGGTCGTCGGCGCGGCGGTCGCCGAGGCCGTCTCGATCCCGGTGCTCGGCGGCTTCGGCGGGGGCCCGTGGCTCGACGGCCGGATGCGGATGGCGCACGCGGCCATCGGTTACGCCGCCTCCGCGATCGACGGTGCGCCGGACGCCTACGCCAACGTCGCGCGGATCACGTTGGACGCCATCACGGCGTACGCGCAGGACGTCCGTGCCGCGCGTCCGCTTCCCGGCGGCATTCCCGTCCCGCCGCCTACGATCTGACCTGTCCAGGGCCATCTGACCTGTCCAGGACCGAGAGGAACCGCATCGTGCCCACCGCTGTCATCGACGGAATTTCCACGCGCTACGACATCGCGGGGTCCGGGCCGCCGCTGCTGATGTTCTCGCCGGGCGGCTTCGACTCGACGCTGGAGAGCTGGCGGACGGTCGGGATCTACCGCCGCCTCGGCCTGCTCGGCCATTTGACGAAGAGCTACACCTGCATCACCTTCGACCGGCGCGAGTCGGGGCAGTCCGGCGGCCGGGTCGAGCGCCTCTCGTGGGACGGCTACGTCCGGCAGGGGAGGGGGCTGCTGGACCACCTCGGCATCGATCAGGCGCATCTGATGGGCGGCTGCGTCGGCTGTTCCACGGTCGCGGCCTTCGGAGTCGCTCACCCGGAGCGGGTCCTGAGCATGGTGCTGTTCTCACCCGCGGGCGGCGTCAGGTACCGGCTGAAGCAGCACGCCCGGTTCGTGCGGCATCTGGCGTACGCCGAGGAGCACGGTCTGGAGCAGGTCGCCGCCCTGGTGCGGGGCTCGGACCGTGGGTTCACCGCCGACCCCCGGGTCGGCCCCTGGGCCAGCGTGATCCGTACCGACCCCGCCTTCGCCGCCGCCTACGCCCGGGGTGACGCGGATCGCTACCGTGTCGCCGTCAGCGGTACGGCGCGGCTGCTGTTCGACCGTGACACGGTTCCCGGGCCGGAGCCCGAGGACTTGCTGCGGCTCGGGCTGCCCGCGTTGATCGTGCCGGGCCAGGACCAGTCGCACGCGCCCTCGGCCGCGCGCTATCTGCAGGAGTGCCTGCCGCGTGCACAGTACTGGGACGTGCCGGTCGGGGAGCAGACCGAGCAGACGGCGCCTGCGCGGATCCTGCAGTTCCTCGACGGCGTGTAGCGGACCGGACGCCTGCGTCGTCCGCGACGCCCGGCCTGCTTATCCGGCGGCGGCAGATCCGGCCGGTGCACGAGACCGCCGACGGGCGGCGCACGTCCAGCTGCGGCCCCGTCCCATCATTTCGGAGCCGGCCCCGGCTCCTCCTCTCGCCGGACGAAGGAGAGCACTATGGGAACGAAGAGAACGACCGCGGTGAGCCGGGCTGCCGGCCGCGCAGCACTTGGCATCGGACTCGCGGGTGCCCTCGCGGCCTGCGGTTCTGTGGGCGGTTCGGCGACGAGCGACGTCGGCGCGTTCGAGGGCGAGGACCTCGAGCTCGTCGTGCCGTACGAGCCCGGTGGTGGGTATGACGTCTACGCACGAGCCATCGCGCCGTCTTTGGAGGAATGCCTCGGTGCGCGTGTGATCGTCCTGAACGAGCCGGGCGCGAGTGGCCTGGTCGCGACCAATAAGACGGCTGCGGCGCCGGCCTCGGCGAACCGGATCCAGATCGTCAACACCGTGGGGCTCGTGTCGGCCCAGATCGCCGGCGCGGAAGGCGCCAACTTCGATCTGTCGGAGCTGTCCTGGATCGGCCGTGTCTCAGCGCCGCCGAACGTCCTTGTCGTGGCCGCCGACAGCCCGGTCAGGGATTTCCAGGACATCGTCGATGCCAAGAAGACGGTGCGATTCGTGGCGCAGGGCCCGGGCGCCAACGACTACATAGCCCCGAACGTCGTGGGGTCGGCCTACGGATATCCCTTCAAGACGATCACCGGCTTCGCGGGTTCGAGCGAAGCTCGCACAGCAATCGTCGCGGGCAACGCCGACGCCCACGTCCTGCCCGTCGACAGTCAGCTGCCGGCCATCAAAGCCGGTGACGTCCGCCCGATCGTGACGATCGACGAGGAACCGGATCCGCTGCTCCCGGACACTCCCACCATCTACAAGACCGAGCCGCCGAGCGACGAGGCGCGCAGCATCATCGACGACCTGGTCGCGATGGGGCGGACCGGACGTTCTCTTGCTGCCTCGCCGAAGATGGACAAGGAGCGCCTCGCCGCCCTCCGCGAGGGGTTCCAGTGCGCCGCCGACGACCAGGCGCTGGTTGAGGAGATGAAGGAACAGCAGCGGCCGTTCAACCCGCTCGGCGGCGAGGAGACCGCCCGGCTCGTGGACGAGGTGCTGGGAGCCTCGGAGGAGTTCCAGAAGCTGATCAGGCGGAGTTACTGACCCGGCGCCTTCGCCGCTCCCCCCGCTGACGAGGCGCTCGGTGGCCTGCGCACTCGGTCGGAGGCGTTCCCGGCAGTGGGCCCCGCGTTGCGGGTCCGCCCTAGGCTGCCCGGCTGCCATGCCCGTCAGTGCGGCGCTGTCCGCCCGTCGCGCGGACGGCCCGATTTCCCGAGGAGGTCCGCCATGGAAACGACCGGTGAGCGCCACTGCTGGGACGACGTCATAGGGGACGACGAGCGCCTGATCGAGAGCTGCTACCAGCCCCGGCTCCTGGGGCGCCGCCCGGCACTCCTTCTCATCGACTGTTATCAGAAGGTCTTCGGGGACCGGCCGCGGCCGCTCGCCGAAGCGATCGACGAGTACCCGGCCACCTGCGGGACCGCCGGATGGGATGCACTGCCCCACCTCACGGCGCTGCTCGAACACGCCCGCCAGGTTGGCGTCCCCGTGTTCCATACGACCGGCGACGCACGGCTCGGGTCGGTCACGCTGCGCTCCCGGGCGCCGGGTCGGGACGGGCCCGCGGGCTACGACTTCGTCGCTCCGCTTGCACCCGCCGAGGGTGAGACCGTCATCCGGAAGAGCAGGGCCAGCGCGTTCTTCGATACTCCGCTGGCGACGCGGCTGCGCCGGCTCGGCATTGACACGCTTCTCGTGGCGGGGGAGACGACGAGCGGCTGCGTTCGCGCGAGCGCGGTGGACGCGTACTCGCACGGGTTCATCGTCGGGGTGGTGGAAGAAGCCACGTTCGACCGCAGCAGCCTGTCCCACAAGGTGAATCTGTTCGATCTGCACCTGAAGTACGCGTCGGTTCTGCATGTGGACCGGGCGCTGAACTACCTCGACGGGGCCGCGTCGGCGGAGCCCCCGGAGGATCCCGCGTAGCGGACGGGTGGACCGTGGAGCCACCGGATGCGGGCGGGAGGCCTTCCCGTCCTCCGTCTGGTTGTTCCCCGCGCCTTGTTCCCCGCGCCGGCCTGCCCGGTCGGGCACGCCGGCGGACGGCTGTGGCCGGGCGGCCCGCGGTCACCCGGCCACAGCCGTCCGTGCGATCAGTACAGCGTGCTCAACAGCTCCTCGTACTCCGCCGGCGCCTCCATGATCTGCTTCACGAATCCGTCGAGCTCTTCTCCGCTTCGGAAGCCGAGCGGCCGCTCCTGCTTCTCGGAGTCAGCGATCAGTTCCGGATCCTTCATGGCGGCGGCCACGGCGTCCCGGAAGCACGCCTTCAGGCCCTCGTCCATCGCCGGCGGGGCCACCAGCGGACGGCCGAGTTCGACGAGGGCCAGGTGGGCGTCGATGATCTTCTGCTGGCTCTCCGTCATCTCGACCTCGGTCACCGATGGGATGTCATCGGCCAACCACTCCGGGGTCTCCCGCCCCATGACGAGGACCGGGGTCTGAGACCCGTTCTCGACCGCGGCCCGCCGGCTGCCCGGCTCCCCGCTCATCCCGTCCACATTGCCCTGCTGGACCCCCAGCTCGGTCTCGCCCGACCCGGGGAATCCGGTCACGACCTCGGCGTTGAGATCGAAGACGGCGGTGAGAATCGAGGGCGTGATGTAGTCCTCGGCGCCGGGCCCCGTCGATCCCCAGCGGAAGCTGTCGGCCTTCCGCACGTCTTCCCAGGATCGATACGGACCCGTGCCATTGGTCACGACGAGGGGCGGATCGCCGGCCACCCGGCCCAGGTAGGTGAGGTCGTCGAGTGAGAACGGAGCACCATCCGCCCCGGCGATGGAGGCTCCGCCGCCGCCGACCCCGTTCATGATGGCGATCGTGGTGCCGTCCGGCTTCTGGGTGAGCAGGTTGTTCACCGCCAGGAGCCCTCCGGCGCCGGGCTTGTTCTCCACGGCGACGGTCGCGTTCAGCTGCTCTTCCAGGTAGGGCGCGACCAGGCGGGCGTACGAGTCATAGCCGCCCCCGGGGGTGTACGGCACGACCAGGGATATGTTCCTGCCCTCCAACGTGGAACAGTCCGACGCGGCGGCCGCGTTCGATGTCTCGCTCGAACAGGCCGTCAGCATGCCGGCAGCGACACTCAGCGCGACCAGGGATCGCAGACTCCGGCGGGCATTGCACTCATGGCTCATCCGACTCTCCTTCGGGACAGATGTGGGGACGGGGCGCCTGCGTCACTGCAGGAACAGGCCCGGCGGCGTTGGCAGATTGAGCAGCAGGTCGAAGGCGACGTAGAGCACCGTGCCCGCCACAGCGGCGTAGACCGCGCTCAGCAGCCACGTCCGCCGACCGGCGAAGCGTAGGTAGAGGAGGGCGAACAGCGGGCCGGTGACGAACAGGCCGGCGACGTACAGGGCGATGAAGAAACCGGTGATCCAGGCCAGGGCGGCAGCCCAGCTCTCCGCACCCGCCGTCGCGAAGACGTACTCGACGTCGTCACGGCCGGCGTCGTCCTCAGCGCCCGGCCCGGTCGGGTCGGCCGACCCCTTCCGTAGTTCGAGGAGCGACTGCACGAGGTGCAGCGCGGCGAGAGCGAAGGCGCTCCCCGCGACCAGGCGGGGGAAGAGTGATGCCCGGAACGACCAATGGCCGGCTTCGAGGTACGCCCAGGCGAACAGCGCCAGCAACAACGACGTCAGCACCACGTCCGCCACGCGGTCGGCCGGCACCTGACGCAGGCGGCCGACTCCGCCTGGCCCGCGCAACCCGGTAGAGCGATTCCGATTTTGTGAATCCTGGCTGGTCACACCTGCACCTCGCTCTTCTCCTGGATGGTCGTGGCAGCGCGCGCCCGGGCACGTCGGCGCTTCAAGAACGGGACAACGAGTACCAGCACCATCACCGCGCCGATGGCCAGGACGACCGGCCGGCTCAGCCATGACCAGCCGAACAGCGAGTACGACAGGAAGAGGTACCGCTCGGCGAGGGCGCCCAGGACCACCGCCAGCAGGAAGGGCACCCGCGGCCAGTCGAAACGAATGCAGGCCACGCCGACCGCTGCGGCAGCGAGCATCACCAGCACGTCGGCGAAGCTGTTGGACGCGGTATAGGCGCCCAGGGAAAGGAGCAGGAGCAGGAAGGGAACCAGCAGCGGACCCGAGATGGAGGTCAGCCGGGTCAGTGGTTTGAGGAAGAGGAAGGCAGCCGCGACGGCGACGAAGTTGGCGAGGACAGCGATCCAGACCATCGAGAAGGTGACATCCAGGGAAGTGGTCAGCATCTCCTCGCCGGGGTCCAGTCCCACGATGAGGAAGGCGCTGAGCAGCACGGCGCTGCCGGCCCCGCCGGGGATGCCGAAGCCGATGGTCGGGATCAGCGACCCGCTGTCCTTGGCGTTGTTCACCGCGCCCGAGGCGATGACACCCTCGATGGCGCCCTTGCCGAAGAGTTCCGGAGTCTTGGAGCTCTGCTGGGCGTGACCGTAGGCGATGAACTGGGCCACCGAGCCGCCGAGGCCGGGGACGATCCCGACGCCGGTGCCGATGGCGCTGGAACGCAGCACCAGCGGCCAGTGGCGAAGGGTGTCCCGGATGCCCTGCCGGACGCCGGACAGCTCAGCGTTCACGGCGGGGGAGGAGGCTGAGCCGTTGTCGGCGATGCTGCGCTTGCTCAGCATGAGCTGCAGCACCTCGGCACCACCGAACAGGCCGACGACCAGTGGGATGATGCCGATGCCGTCCCACAGGTACAGCTGGTCGAAGGTGTACCGGGCCACACCGTCCTGCGGGTCGAGACCGACGAGTGCGATCAGCAGGCCGAAGGCCGCCATGATGCAGCCCTTGAGCAGCCGTTTGCCCGACAGCGCGATGACGAACGTCAGACCCAGCAGGGTGAGCGCGAAGAATTCGGGTGGCGCGAAGGCCAGCACCACCGGGCGGATAACCGGTACCGACAGTGCCAGCACCAGTGCCCCGAAGACCGCTCCCAGGGCGGAGCTGAACAGCACCGCGCCGAGCGCGCGGCCACTCTCGCCCCGCTTGGCCATGGGGTGGCCGTCGAGGACCGTGGCGGCCGACGTGGCCTCCCCGGGGACCCCGAAGAGCACGGAGGTGATGTCCCCGGTGGTCGAGGTCACCACCCACATGCCCAGCAGGAAGGCAAAGGCCTCCACCGGCTGCATGTCGAAGGTGAACGGAAGCATCAGCGCCAGCGTCACGGCACCGCCCAGCCCGGGGAGGAGTCCCACGACGAACCCGATGGCGACGCCCAGGAGCATCAACATCAGCGGTAGGGGCTGGACGACTTGCGTGAAACCGTTCAATAGGTCGGTGAGCATTGATTTCCTTCCAAGAACCAGGACGGGTCGGTGTGATCCGCGTCACGGTCCGGGCGACCAAAGCATGGGGTAGGCACGAACTGCAATCGCTTGCGTGCCCGTTGCTGGATCGTTATCGGCTCCCTTGGTGCGGTCCGGGCCGTCCGTCCGGTTGCCGGGTTGATGCTGCAGCCGCACTCCGGGAACGCCGCAGGTCAGGCAAACCGAGACAGCTCCTTGTGCGTGACGTTCCATCAGCTCTGTGGCTCGCCCGCAGGGCGCTCACAGGCGCTCGTGGCCCCGCTCCCGGGTGCCCGGGAGCCGCCGGCCGAGCCGAGGGGCGGGTGCGGCTGCCGTGCTAAGTCCTCGCCCCGTTCCAGGGCCGCGATCTGGTCCAGGCGCCGCTGGTGCACGTCGCCTTTGAAGGGCGTCGCCAGCCATGTCGCGAGGATCTGCTCGGCCAGTTGCGGGGGCACGACCTTGGCGCCCAGCACGAGCACGTTCGAGTCGTTGTTCCCGCGAGAGATTTCGGCGCCCCACAGGTCGCGGCACAGCCCCGCGCGCACCCCGCGGATCTTGTTGCAGGCGATCACCTCGCCGTGGCCGCTGCCACCGATCACGATCGCCCGGTCCGCCGACCCGTCGACCACCCGCCGGCAGGCGTCGGCACACAGCGGCGGGTAGTCCACGACTTCGCCGTGGCGGTGCGCGCCCCGGTCGTCGGTGTCGTGGCCGTGCGCTCGCAGCCAGGCCACTAGCCGGGCCTTGAGCGCGATGCCGTTGTGGTCGGCTGCGACCGCGATGCGTACGGTCTCCGTCCCCGGCATATCAGGCGGTGATGTCGTGCGTGCCGGCGGCGAAGAGCTCTTCGACGGGCAGCGGGCGGTCCAGGATCCGCTGGCTCACCGCGTGGCGCATGAGCTCCTCGAGCACCGCGCGGTTCGGGCCGATCCCGTAGGGAAGCGGATCGGTGCCGGTCTCCTCCAGCACGCGCTGGTACATGCGGTCGGTCCCGGTCGGCGCTTCGAGGGGGCCTTCGCTCAGCCGGTCGACGTACAGCTGCTTGGCGCGGGCGAAGGCGTCGAAGACCTGCGGGCCGAGCTCGGGCCGTGCCTGGAGTACCTCGTCCTTGACCACGACGAGGTGATTGATGGGATAGAGGCCCCGCCGCCGCAGCGCCTCGTAGCCCGCTTCCGTCGGGTCGGGAATCAGTGGCGCCACGTCCGGGGCGTCGATGTCCGCGCCGATCACCGCGGCCAGTTCGCCGTTCCGCAGCATCTCCTCGAGGGACCTCCCGGGCTCGATTGGGACAACGTTTCCCGGCGGCCGGTACTCGGCGACGTGCTCGTCGCCGGACAGCACCCAGGTGATCCGGCCGAGGTCTACGCCGTGCTCTTCCTGCAGGATCGCGCGCGCCCACACGCCCGTCGTCACCGTGTAGCCGCGATGTACCCCGACCCTGCGGCCTTCGAGATCCTTCGGACTGCGGACGTCCGACGCCGTGTTATGGAGGATCGCGCCGTGGTGGAAGCCGCGCACCAGGAAGACGGGCAGGGCGCTGAACGGCACGCCGTGGGCCTTGGCGGCGAGGTAGGTCGTCAGTGCCATCTCGCTGACATCGAACTCCAGGCCGCGGACCATGCGGCGGAAGGCCTGGACGAGGACGGGCACCTCCTCGAAGGTGAAGCGGAAGCCGTGCGGCGTAACTGCTCCGGTCCTGAGGGCAGCGTTGTTGCCCTGGGGACGGGTCACAGTCCGGAGCTGCGGGTCGGCCATGGGATTGCCTCGACTCGGTTGTAACGGTGGGAAACCGGGCCCCCTCAGCACGCGAGCCCGTCTGCCGAAAGTGGCTTGGACAGTCCAATAGACCTTAAGTTAGAGTGCGGCTCTTGAGTAGCCCCGGAAAGCGGAGGATTAGTCATGGCAGAGCAAGTGCTGGCGGCGGTCAGAACGGGTCCGGGCACGACCGAGCTCCGCGAGTTCCCCACTCCGGACATACCGGACGACGGGGCCATGCTCAAGGTCGAGGTCGCCGGGATCTGCGGCACCGACGTCAAGATGTACGCGAAACCGCCCTTCGGTGACCCCGTGATCATGGGGCACGAGAACGTCGGCGTCATCGCCCAGGCGGGCCGGACGTTCACCGAGCGCAAGGGACTGCGGGAGGGTGACCGGGTCTTCGTCGAGCACTACGTCGGCTGCTTCCGCTGCGAGTGGTGCCACGCCGGGGAGTACCGCCACTGCGAGTTGACCGATTGGCGCACCAACCCCGACGCCCGCCGCTACGGCTACACCTCCGCCGAAAACCCGGGCCACCTGTGGGGCGGCTTCTCGCAGTACCTCTACCTGCCCTGGAACGCCGTGACACACAAGGTCCCGGACGGCGTGTCCGCCGAGCTGGCCGGCCTCGTCACGCCGCTGTCGAACGGCATCGAATGGGCGCTGAACGCCGGCGGCGTCGGCTACGCCTCCACGGTCCTCATCCAGGGGCCCGGCCAGCAGGGACTGTCCCAGGTCGTCGCCTGCAAGCAGGCCGGAGCGTCGACGATCATCGTGACCGGCACGACGCGGGACGCCGCCCGGCTCGAACTGGCCAAGGCGCTGGGGGCCGACCACGTCATCGACGTGCGGCAGGAGGACCCACTGACACGGATCATGGAGATCACCGGTGGCCAAGGCGTCGGCGTCGTGCTCGACTGCACCGCGGGCGCCGGCACCGCCCCGGTCCTGCTGGGCATCGACGCGCTCAAGCGCCGTGAGGGCACGATGGTCATCCAGGGTGAGCTGGCGGCCTTCCCCGACTTCCCGGTCAAGAAGATCACCGAGAAGGCCATCACCATCAAGAGTGCGCGCGGCCACGGTTACCGCGCGGTGGAGCTGGCCCTCGACCAACTCGCCTCGGGCCGCTTCCCACTGGAGCGGCTGGGCACCCACAGCTTCGCGCTGGACGAGGTCGACCGCGCCATCCGCACTGTCGGCGGCGAGACGGAGGAGGACGTCGTCCACGTCTCCCTGCTGCCGTGGGGTCAGAGCGCATGAGCGTCGTCGTCCGGAACATCCGCCGCGCGGGCAGCGAACTCGTCGACGGCCTCGCCAAGTACGGCGTATCGACCGTCCACGAGGCACAGGGGCGCACCGGGCTGCTCGCCCCCGCCCTGCGCCCGGTCTACCCCGGCGCGCGCGTCGCGGGGACGGCCGTGACCGTCAGCCTGCCGCCGGCCGACAACTGGATGATCCATGTCGCCGTGGAGCAGTGCCAGGAGGGCGACATGCTCGTCGTGGCCCCGACCTCGCCGTCGGAGGCCGGCTACTTCGGCGATCTGCTCGCCACCGCGGCCGCCGCCCGGGGCGTGCGAGGAGTCGTCATCGACGCCGGCTGCCGGGACGTCGCGGAACTCGCCCGCATGGGCTTCCCCGTATGGTCGCGATACGTCTCGGCGTTCGGGACCGTGAAGGAGACGCTCGGCAGTGTCAACGTCGGGCTCGTGTGCGCCGGCCAGTCGGTGGCGCCGGGCGACGTCGTGGTCGCCGACGACGACGGCGTCGTCGTAGTCCCGCGCGCCCGGGCAGCGCAGGTGCTCGAGGCCTCCCGGGCGCGCGAGGAGAAGGAGTCGGTGTCCCGCGAGCGCTACGCGAACGGCGAACTCGGCCTCGATGTGCACGCGATGCGCCAACGGCTCGCTCGCAAGGGCCTGACCTACGTCGACGGGGAGTAGGACCATCAGTGATCATCGACTGTCACGGCCACTACACGACCACCCCGCCCGCGCATCAGAAATTCCGCGACGCGCAGCTCGCGGCGCTGGCGGACCCGTCGCTGCCCGTGCCGCGGCCGGCGGCCATCAGCGACGACGAGATTTGCGAGAGCGTCGAGAACAACCAGCTCAAGCTGTTGCGCGAGCGCGGCGGCGATCTGATGCTCTTCTCGCCGAAGGCGTCCGGGATGGAGCACCATGTGCCCGATGCGGCGACAGCGCGGGCCTGGGCGGCGGCGGGCAACGACCTCGTCGCCCGGGTGACCGGCCTGTTCCCCCGGCACTTCGCGGGCGTCTGCCAGCTGCCCCAGACCCCGGGCGGCTCCCTCGGCGGCGCCGTGGCCGAGCTGCGGCGGTGCGTGGAGACGATGGGCTTCGTCGGCTGCAATCTCAACCCTGACCCGTCCGGCGGATTCTGGACCTCGAAGCCGCTCACCGACGCGTACTGGTTCCCGCTGTACGAGGCGATGACGGAGCTGGACGTCCCCGCGATGATCCATGTGTCGAGCTCCTGCAACCCCAACTTCCACGCCCTGGGTGCCCACTACCTCAACGCCGACACCACGGCGTTCATGCAGCTGATCGAGGGTGATCTGTTCGCCCGCTTCCCGACGCTTCGGTTCGTCATCCCGCACGGTGGCGGCGCGGTCCCCTACCACTGGGGGCGCTACCGCGGGCTGGCCGAGCGCATGGGCCGCCCGTCCCCGTCCGAGCTGCTGGGAAATGTCTTCTTCGACACCTGCGTCTACCACCAAGCGGGCATCGACCTGCTGCATCGCGTCATCGACGCCGACAACATCCTGTTCGCCTCGGAGATGCTCGGTGCGGTCCGCGGCGCCGACCCGGAGACGAGCATCGCCTGGGACGACACGAAGCAGTACGTCGACCGGGCGGGGCTCTCCGACGGGCAGCGGCACAAGGTTTTCGAGGCCAACGCCCGGCGCGTCTACCCCCTCCTGGACGCACAGTTGAACGTTGCGGGGAGGTAGCGGTATGTCTCTTCTGCGACTGACGTTCGCGTGCGGCGACTACGACCGCACGCGTGCCCTGGAGGAGGGGACGATCCGTCCCGACGGCATCAAACTCACCTGTCTGCGGCTGCCTGTCGAAGAGACGTTCTTCCGGATGATGCGCCACCGGGAGTTCGAGGTGGCGGAGATGTCCCTGTCCTCGTACGTTCTGTCGTTGCAGGCCGATCCGGCGCCCTTCGTGGCACTGCCGGTCTTCACGTCCCGCATGTTCCGGCATGGTTCGCTCTACTGCAACGCCGATGCCGGCATCTCCGGCCCCGGCGACCTGCGCGGCAAGCTGGTCGGGACGCCGGAGTACCAGCTCACCGCAGGTGTGTGGGTACGCGGCATCCTGGCGGACCGGCACGGTGTCCCCGTGGACTCGGTGCGTTATCTCACCGGGGGCCAGGAGACCCCCGGTCGGATCGAGAAGGCCGCCGTCGATCCCGGAGGCTCGGTCGACATCAGCCGGATCCCGGCGGACAGGACGCTGTCGGACATGCTGGCCGAGGGTGAGATCGACGCGCTGTACACCCCTCGTATCCCCTCACCCTTCGTCGCGCGCGACCCGCGCGTGCGGCGGGTCTTCCGCGACGTCGTGGACGCGGAGAAGGACTACTACGCGGCGACCGGCATCTTCCCGATCATGCATGTGGTCGTCGTACGGCGTGATGTGTACGACCGCTACCCGTGGGTCGCGCAGTCGCTGTACAAGGCTCTGCTGCTGGCCAAGCAGGAGGCGTTCGCCAGCCTCTACGACTCCTCGGCCCTGCGGTTCATGCTGCCCTGGCTCAACCAGGACCTCGAGCAGGCCGCAGCTCTCCTGGGCGACGACTACTGGTCGTACGGGCTCGACGCCAATGCGGAGACGCTGGCGACCTTCCTGCGGTACCACCACGAGCAGGGGCTGTCCCGGCGCATGTGGAGCCCGGAGGAGCTGTTCGCGCCGGAGTCCACGGAGTCGGCCGTCATTTGAGTGCGGGGGCGCCTGAGCATGGCGGTGCCCCCGTCACCTCGGCGCAGCCGATGGCGGGCGCCGGGGCGGTGAGTGCGCGCGAGCGGGATTGTCCGTACGGGCCGCGGAGTGCGGCAGGCCACGCGGGCACCGCGGCGAAAAGGAACGTGCCGAAGGTCACGGCGAGGGCCGCGCCGAGGCACAGAGGCGTACGCAAGACGAGCGGGCCGCCTTCTGCCGCGGGGGGCAGGTGGAGTACCGCGAGGTGCTCGAGACGGGCGTCGCCCTGAGCTGCCCGGCATCCGATGGTCGCGCGGGGCCCCACCGTGTCCGTCCGCTGGGGCGGATCAGCCCTGTGCCGCCTCGGCACCGGCGATGACCAGGCCCTTCAAGGGGGTCGTGGAAACAGCGGCCTTGTCGGCGGGAATGGTCGCCCCCCGGGAGAGCGCCTTGCGCACCACCATGTAGTCGACAGGGTTGTTGACCGCGTCCACCGCCAGTAGCCGGCTGCCCTGGTAGTACAGGACCGAGAACCGCTCGCTGTCCGGCTCGCCACGGACGACGTAGTTGTCGTAGTCCGCGGAGAGTCCGGCGATCTGCAGCTTCAAGTCTCCCTGGTCCGACCAGAACCACGGCACCGCCTTCCTCTCCTCCAGCCTGCCGAGCAGCGTCGCGGCCGCTACAGCGGCTTGGGCCACTGCGTTCTGGACCGACTCCAAGCGAACTCTGCCCACGCCGGTCATCGGATGCGGCCGGAGAGTGCAGTCGCCTGCGGCGACGACCGAGGGTTCGCTGGTGCGGGCGTAGGCGTCGACGACGATGCCTCCGTCGCACTCGAGGCCGGCGCGCTGGGCGAGTTCGGTCCGCGGGACCACGCCGATCCCGACCACGACAAGGTCGGCAGGCAGCTCGCTGCCGTCGGTGAGCAGCACGCGGCTCACCCGCCCTCCCTCGCCGCTGAACCCGGACACCCCGGTCGAGAGCAGCACCGTTGTCCCACGGCGCTGGTGCGCCTGCCGGTAGAACCGCGAGACGACCGGTGCGACGGCACGGGCGACCAGCCGCTCGGCCGCCTCGACCACAGTGACGGCCTTACCCCGGGCGCGGGCGACCGCAGCGGCCTCGAGGCCGATGAAGCCGCCTCCGACGACGACGACGCGCGACGCGCCCGCCAGGCGTGACCCCAGCTCCGCCGCGTCATCGACGTCTCGCAGGTAGCAGATGCCGTCGAGGTCCGCGCCCGGCACCGTCAGCCGCCTCGGGCCGGCTCCCACCGTGAGCGCGAGCCGCTGGAATGGCAGGTCGCGTCCGGCCGCTGTCCTCGCAACGCCCGAGCCGGCCTTGCCCGCACCGGGCAGGTTCAGGCTGGTGACCCGCTCGCCGCGCAGAAGCTCGATGCCGGCGTCCGCGTAGAAAGCGGGCGTGCGAAACGCCAACGACTCGGGCCCGGCCGTGCCGGAGAGGAACTCCTTCGACAGGGGCGGCCGCTGGTACGGCGCGTGCGGCTCCTCGCCGATCAACGTGATCGGCGAGGTGTCGCCCAGCTCACGCAGCGACACGGCCAGCTGGAGGCCTGCCTGGCTGGCCCCGACGATCAGAGTACCGGCGCTCACCGCTGTCCTCCGGTTGGCGGGGCCGAGCCCGGTGAGGACGGCCGACGGGAGAATTTGATCACCGCGTGGCGCAGATCGGTGCATGTCATAGGCTCCCCTCTTGATCCGCAATGTGAAGGCTAGTCCATTCTACCACCGATGCGCAGGGTTGCTGTGGCCGCCTCTGCCGGACCCGGACGGCATGACCCCCCTTGGGTGCCGCCCCCGGCGGCGCCCAAGGGGGGTCATGCCGCGGGCGCTGGGCATGTGAAGGTCGCGGACTCGTTTCCCGGTATCGGCAGATGTTGCATTGTGAAAACTTGTGTTGGAATATGTTTGCTGCAAGGAATGCTGCAGGAGCGTGGTAAGGAGCCCTGGGTGAAGAAGACGGCGACCCGGCTCGCGGACGGCCGCGAGCTGATCTACTACGACGCGCGCGACGGCGCCCCGCGCGACGCCGTCGACCGGCGGCCGCTCGATCCCGTCGGCACCGCCTCCGAGATCCGCTACGACCCGCTCCTCGGCGACTCCGTCGTCGTCGCCTCGCACCGCCAGGGGCGCACCTACCACCCGCCGGCCGACGAGTGCCCGCTCTGCCCCTCCCGCGGCGGCCGGCACAGCGAGATCCCGGCGGCCGACTACGACGTCGTCGTCTTCGAGAATCGTTTCCCCTCCCTCGCCGGCGACGCCGGGCGGTGCGAGGTCGTCTGCTTCACCGCCGACCACGACGCGTCCTTCGCGGACCTCACCGAGGACCGGGCGCGGCTCGTGCTCGACGCCTGGACCGACCGCACCGCCGAGCTGTCCCGGCTGCCCGGCGTCGAGCAGGTCTACTGCTTCGAGAACCGGGGCCGGGAGATCGGCGTCACCCTCGGCCACCCGCACGGCCAGATCTACGCGTACCCGTTCGCCACCCCGCGCACCGAGTTGATGCTCCGCCGGCTCGGCGAGCACCACGAGCGCACCGGCGGGCGCAACCTCTTCGACGACGTGGTCGCCGAGGAACGCGCGGACGGCAGCCGGATCGTGCTGGAGGGCGAGCACTGGACGGCCTTCGTGCCCCGCGCCGCCCACTGGCCGTACGAGGTGCACCTCTACCCGAAGCACCGGGTGCCCGACCTGCCCGCGCTCGACGAGGCCGCCCGCGCGGAGTTCCCGCGCCTCTACCTGGAGCTGCTGAGGCGCCTCGACCGGGTCTTCGGCCCGGGCGAACCGCCCAGCCCCTACATCTCCGGCTGGCACCAGGCACCGCTCGGAGGCTGGGACCGGCGCCCGGTGGACCGCGGTGCCTTCGCGCTCCACCTCGAGCTTTTCACTATCCGACGCACTTCCGGCAAGCTGAAGTTTCTCGCCGGTTCGGAATCCGGCATGAATGTGTTCATCAACGATGTGCCGCCGGAGGCCGCGGCGTGCCGACTGCGAGAGGTAGCGAGCGAGTGAGCGACAAGAAGTACCTGGTCACCGGTGGCGCGGGGTATGTCGGAAGCGTGGTCGCGGCGCATCTGCTGGCGGCCGGGCACCGGGTCACCGTGCTCGACGACCTGTCCACCGGGCACCGCGAAGGTGTGCCGGTCGGCGCCGAGTTCATCGAGGGCCGTGTCCAGGACCTGCCCTCGGCGGACGGCGCGCCGTGGTTCGACTCCTCCTACGACGGCGTGCTGCACTTCGCCGCCTTCTCCCAGGTCGGCGAGTCCGTCGCCGACCCGGAGAAGTACTGGCGCAACAACGTCGGCGGCACCATGGACCTGCTGGCGGCCATGCGCCGCGCCGGGGTGCGCAGCCTGGTCTTCTCCTCCACCGCCGCCACCTACGGCGAGCCGGAGTCCGTGCCGATCACCGAGGCCGACCCGACCGCGCCCACCAGCCCGTACGGCGCCTCCAAGCTCGCCGTCGACCACATGATCAGCGGCGAGTGCGCGGCCCACGGCCTCGCCGCCGCCTCGCTGCGCTACTTCAACGTCGCCGGGGCCCACCGGGCAGCCGACGGGGTGATGTACGGCGAGCGGCACGACCCCGAGTCGCACCTGATCCCGCTCGTCCTCCAGGTCGCCCAGGGCAGCCGCGACGCGATCTCCGTCTTCGGTGACGACTACCCCACCCCGGACGGCACCTGCGTCCGCGACTACATCCATGTCGCCGACCTCGCCGAGGCGCACCTCCTCGCGCTCGCCGCGGCCACCCCGGGCGAACACCTGATCTGCAACCTCGGCAACGGCAACGGCTTCTCGGTCCGCGAGGTGATAGAGACCGTCCGCAAGGTCACCGGCCACCCCGTCCCGGAGACGGCCGCCCCGCGCCGCGCCGGCGACCCCGCC
>DOWQ01000420.1 GCA_003519485.1 Streptomyces sp.
TCGTAGGACTCGGCGATGACGGCCTTGACGCCCAGGAGCGCGGTGCCCTTGGCGGCCCAGTCGCGCGAGGAACCGGAGCCGTACTCCTTGCCGGCCAGGACGACCAGCGGCGTACCGGCGGCCTGGTAGTGCTCGCTCGCCTCGAAGACGCTGGTGACCTCCCCGTCGGCGGTGAAGTCCTTCGTCACGCCGCCCTCGGTGCCGGGCGCGAGCTGGTTGCGCAGGCGGATGTTGGCGAACGTGCCGCGGATCATGACCTCGTGGTTGCCGCGGCGCGAGCCGTAGGAGTTGAAGTCCTTGCGCTCGACGCCGTGCTCGGTCAGGTACTGGCCCGCCGGGGAGTCGGCCTTGATGGAACCCGCCGGCGAGATGTGGTCGGTGGTGACCGAGTCGCCGAGCTTCAGCAGGACCCGCGCCCCCGCGATGTCGCCGACGGGCGACGGCTCGCGGGTCATGCCCTCGAAGTACGGGGGCTTGCGGACGTAGGTGGACTCCTGGTCCCACTCGAAGGTGTCGCCCTCGGGCGTGGGCAGCGCGGCCCAACGCTCGTCGCCCTTGAACACGTCGGCGTAGCGGGTGGTGTACATGTCCGCGGAGATGGAGGAGTCGATGACCTCCTGGATCTCCGCCTCCGACGGCCAGATGTCCTTCATGTAGACGTCGTTGCCGTCCTTGTCCTGGCCGATCGGCTCGTTGAACAGGTCGATGTCCATGGTGCCGGCCAGCGCGTAGACGATGACGAGCATCGGGGACGCGAGGTAGTTCATCTTCACGTCGGGGCTGATGCGGCCCTCGAAGTTGCGGTTGCCCGAGAGCACAGCGGTCACCGCCAGGTCGTGCTCGTTCACGGCGCGCGAGACCTCGGGGATCAGCGGTCCGGTGTTGCCGATGCAGGTGACGCAGCCGTAACCCACCAGGTTGAAACCGATCGCGTCCAGGTACTCCGTGAGCCCCGCCTTGTCGTAGTAGTCGGTGACGACCTGCGAACCCGGCGCGAGCGAGGTCTTGACCCAGGGCTTCCGGTTGAGGCCCCGCTCCACCGCCTTCTTGGCCACGAGCCCTGCGCCGATCATCACGCTCGGGTTGGAGGTGTTCGTGCAGGAGGTGATGGACGCAACGGTGACGGCGCCGTGGTCGAGGTTGAACTCGTCACCGGCCGCCAACTTCACCGGGACGCCGGCCTTCTCGCGGTCGTGCTCGCCGTCGTCGCCGAAGTGCACCGGCTGCTGGGAGTCGTCGGTGTCCGTCGGGTTCGAGCCCGTGGGGTCGGAGGCCGGGAACGTGTCGGCGACGGTCTTGTCCCAGTCGGCCTTCTCGAACCCGTTCGCGTCCGGGGCGAAGACCTCGAGGGCCTCGCGGAAGGCGTTCTTCGAGTGGTCGAGCAGGATGCGGTCCTGCGGGCGCTTCGGCCCGGCGATCGACGGGACGACGGTGGCGAGGTCGAGCTCCAGGTACTCGGAGTAGACGGGCTCGTCGGAGGGGTCGTGCCAGAGGCCCTGCTCCTTCGCGTAGGCCTCGACGAGGGCGAGCTGCTGCTCGTCGCGCCCGGTCAGGCGCATGTAGTCGATCGTCTTGTCGTCGATCGGGAAGACCGCGATCGTGGAGCCGTACTCGGGGCTCATGTTGCCGATCGTGGCGCGGTTGGCGACCGGAACCGCGGAGACGCCGTCGCCGTAGAACTCGACGAACTTGCCGACGACCTTGTGCTGGCGCAGCATCTCGGTGATGGTGAGGACCAGGTCCGTCGCGGTCGTGCCCTCCTGCAGCTTGCCGGACAGCTTGAAGCCGACGACGCGGGGCACGAGCATCGACACGGGCTGGCCGAGCATGGCCGCCTCCGCTTCGATGCCGCCCACACCCCAGCCGACGACGCCGAGGCCGTTGACCATGGTGGTGTGGGAGTCGGTGCCGACGCAGGTGTCGGGGTAGGCCTGCAGCACACCGTCAACAGTGCGGGGGAAGATCACGCGGGCGAGGTGCTCGATGTTGACCTGGTGCACGATGCCGGTGCCGGGCGGGACGACCTTGAAGTCGTCGAACGCGGTCTGGCCCCAGCGCAGGAACTGGTAGCGCTCGCGGTTGCGGCCGTACTCCAGCTCGACGTTCTGGGCGAAGGAGTCCGGGGTGCCGAACTTGTCGGCGATGACGGAATGGTCGATGACCAGCTCGGCCGGCGCCAGCGGGTTGATCTTCGCCGGGTCACCGCCGAGCTCCTTGACGGCCTCGCGCATGGTGGCAAGGTCCACGACGCACGGCACGCCGGTGAAGTCCTGCATAATCACGCGAGCCGGCGTGAACTGNNAGATTCTCCAGCAGCACCTTCAGGCTGTAAGGGAGGCGCTCGGAGCCCTCGACCTTGTCCAGCCGGAAGATCTCGTACGACTCGTCACCCACGCGCAGCGTGCTGCGGGCGTCGAAGCTGTTCGCCGACACGACAGTCTCCTTCATGAATATGCCCTACTACCGCCCTGCCGCCATGACTCACGTTCCATCCGCTAAGGTAAGGACTGGTTAGGTAACCCTTACCGATGGCGGCTGCGGCATGCCCTCGGCAGATATCTCGATGTCGAGATAACTCTAGTACACGGACCGCGCCGGGGGCATCCAGGGCCGGTCATGACCCAGCGGCGCTCCGCAGCCTCCATGGGTACCCGTCCGGCCCGGCTCGAACCGCTCCCGACCCCGGGGGCGTACGGGCGGCCGCCGGTGAACGGGTGAATTCCGGCCGGAACGGGGAACCCGCACCGACGGCCGGCCACTTCCACTCTCCTCCTCCACTCCCCCTCGAAGCGCGGACATCTCATATCCGAGATATTGTCGGGCCTCATGGGAGACGACTACCTCGTACGCATCGGCAGGCTCATCCGGGACGCCCGGCAGCATCGTGGCTGGACACAGTCACATTTGGCGGAAGCGCTGGGGACCAGCCAGAGCGCCGTGAACCGCATCGAGCGCGGCAACCAGAACATCAGCCTTGAGATGATCGCCCGCATCGGCGAAGCGCTGGACAGCGAGATCGTCTCCCTCGGCTATGCCGGTCCCATGCACCTGCGGGTCGTCGGCGGCCGCCGGCTGTCCGGCAGCATCGACGTCAAGACGAGCAAGAACGCCTGCGTCGCGCTGCTCTGCGCCACGCTGCTGAACTCGGGCCGTACGACCCTGCGCCGGGTCGCCCGGATCGAGGAGGTCTACCGGATCCTGGAGGTGCTGGCCAGCATCGGCGTCCGCACCCGCTGGGTGAACGGCGGCGGGGACCTGGAGATCACCCCGCCGGCCCGGCTCGAGCTGGAATCGATGGACACCGACGCGGCGCGCCGCACCCGCAGCGTCATCATGTTCCTCGGCCCGCTGCTCCACCGCGAGGACCGGTTCCGCATCCCGTACGCGGGCGGCTGCGACCTCGGCACCCGGACGGTGCAGCCGCACCTCACCGCGCTGCGCCACTTCGGCCTGGAGATCACCGCGACCGACGGCGTCTACCACGCGGAGGTGGACCCGTCGGTGCGCCCGGCGCGCCCGATCGTGCTGACCGAGCGCGGGGACACCGTCACCGAGAACGCCCTGATGGCGGCGGCCCGGCACGACGGCGTCACGGTCATCCGCAACGCCAGCTCCAACTACATGGTCCAGGACCTGTGCTTCTTCCTGGAGCAGTTGGGCGTACGCGTCGACGGTGTCGGCACCACCACGCTCACGGTGCACGGCGTCCCGCACATCGACCGGGACGTCGACTACGCGCCGTCCGAGGACCCGGTGGAGGCGATGAGCCTGCTCGCCGCCGCCCTGGTCACCGAGTCGGAGCTGACGATCCGCCGGGTGCCGGTGGAGTTCATGGAGATCGAGCTCGCGGTCCTGGAGGAGATGGGCCTCGACCACGAGCGCACCCCGGAATACCCGGCGGACAACGGCCGCACCCGGCTGATCGACCTGACCGTGCGCCCGTCGAAGCTGAAGGCGCCGATCGACAAGATCCACCCGATGCCGTTCCCCGGCCTCAACATCGACAATGTGCCCTTCTTCGCGGCCATCGCCGCGACGGCGCAGGGCTCCACGCTGATCCACGACTGGGTCTACGACAACCGCGCCATCTACCTGACCGACCTGACCCGGCTCGGCGCCGACGTCAAACTCCTGGACCCGCACCGGGTGCTGGTCGAGGGCCCGACCCGCTGGCGGGCGGCGGAGATGATGTGCCCGCCGGCCCTGCGGCCCGCGGTGGTGGTGCTGCTGGCGATGATGGCGGCCGAGGGCACCTCGGTGCTGCGCAACGTCTATGTGATCAACCGCGGCTACGAGGAACTGGCGGAGCGGCTCAACTCGGTGGGCGCGCAGATCGAGATCTTCCGCGACATCTGATCATCCGCGCGCACCACCCAACCATCGTCCGCCAGGCCCTCCCGGGCCTCGCCGACCAGATCCTGACCGAGCCCGGCCGGCCGTCCGCGCAGCCACCCTCGCTGCCACCGAGGCCGCCGGCCACACCTCCGCCGGTTTCCTCACCGAAGCCACCGCCGGACCCCTGAGCGCAGCGCCCCGTCCTTTCCGAGGCGGGGCGCTGCATTCATTCACTCGGTGGCCAAGGACCAGGAAGGGCCTTCCGGCTCCCGGTACCAGGCCCACTGATGTTCCGGCGTGATCGTGAGACCGAAGTTCTCTCGGGCCGGGGTGCCCTCGGGGAAGGCGGAGGCCAGTTCCTCCACCTTGTCCCAGAGCCGCTGGGGGCCGATCTGTCGGGCCTTCCCCGACACGTGAACAGTGGCGGTGGAACCGTCCTCGGTCCACAGCCCGACGCCGGTCACCTCACCTGTCTCGTCCCGCCAGGAACACGAGCTGTATCCGGGGAGCGCCAGAGACAGCGGGAACCTCAGCCTGTCGAGTACGTCCGTCGCGGGGACCGTGGTGGCCTCGTCGGCCTGAGTTTCCAGGCCCGCGAAGTCGGGGCCCTTCGTGGGGGTGCGGCGCGGCATGAAGAACGCAGGCACGGGCAAGAACCATCCGGTTGCCTCTCCATCGCACGAGACGACGATCCTCGCGACCCCGAACCCGATCGGAGCCACGATGACCGCCCCCTCACGGGCCTGGCTCAGCAGAGCAGGCGGAATACAGCGGAGGCCGGCAGTCGCGATGATGCGGTCATACGGCGCCCGGTCCCGGCAACCCTCCGCGCCGTCCCCGGCGAACACGAGGGGGTGGTAGTGCCCCCTTGCCAGACGCCTCCGGGCGAGGCGGACGAATTCGGGGTCGACGTCCACGCTCACGACGTTGTCGCTCCCCAGAAGCGACGAGGCCAGAGCGACGTTGTACCCGGTACCGAGGCCCAGTTCATAGAGCCGGTGACCGGGCTTCGCTCCAAGGGCATCGAGCATGGTCAGCATCAGCCGGGGCTCACTGGATGACGACGTGGGGATGCCATGCTCATCGAGCTGAGTGGTCAGCGCGGTGTCCGAGTAGACAGCCTCCAGGTAGCCCGGATCTCCGTCAGAGACTTCGTGCCACTCGCCTTGGTCGTCCTGCCGGTAGAAGCTCGGGACGTAATGCTCCCGCGGTACGTCGGCGAACGCTGCCAGCCATTCACTCCGGCGCTCGTCGCCGAGAGTGGCGGCAAACTTGGCGCGCAGCACGGCCGACGCGGTGTCGTTCGGCTCGGTCATGTCGTGGTCCCTTGCAGGTAGTCGGCGTGCGCGGCAGCGATGGGCAACCCGGTGCNNGTCGTCGGGGGTGACGGCGAAGTCGAAGGAGCCGAAGACGATCCCGTACGAGGCCATGAAGCGCCGTACCGCCGTCGCGACTTTTCCGGGCACGGTGGTCGTGTCGTACTCAAGGTTCTCGTAGTCGGTTCGCCAGTCGGTGCGTGCCTTCTCGGAGGTGCCGACGATGGTCCCCGCGAACAGGTTGCCGTCCACGGCGACCAGGCGTACCTCGTACTTCTTTTGGATGTCCTCCTGGAAGTAGTGCGCGGTCAGCCGAATGCTGTCGTCGAAGCTGACCGGGTCTACTCGGTGGGTGGCCACCATCAGCTGCCGGTCCGCGCCTGTGTTCAGGCGACCGCCGAGGACTGGCTTGCAGATCACGGGGCCGTCCACGGCCTTCGCGAAGGAGCGGGCCTCGTCCGGATCGTTGGTGATGATGCTGCGCGGTACTCGCAGGCCCGCGCGGGTGGCCGCGACGAGCTGCTGGGGCTTGTGCGCGGCGATGCGGTCGTAGTGGGGGTTGTTGATCCAGCGGACAGGCAGGGCGGACAGCAGGTTGAGCATCGCGGCGTCCGCCTGGTTCTGGGCCCAGGTCGTGTATGGCTCGGTCACGGTGTCGGCGATGACGGGGCGTGCGGGCCGCCTGTAGTGGACGGCCCGGACGTCCTCAAGCCGCACCGATCGGTGCTCGTCAGTCAGTACGCCTTCCCATCCCGAGGCCGTCGGCCGGTGGCCGGCGGTCAGGGTTACGCGCTGGGGGAAGTCGGCTGAGTCGAATCGCATCACGGCTACGTCGCGCTGATTCAGTTGGTCCACAACCATGTCAGCGGAGGCATCCAGCCGTTCTGCGATGACGAGCACCGGCCGGGCGGCGCCCATCAGGAGGCGGGGGCGAAGTAGGGGTCGGTCACGTCGTCACCCTTGCCGTCCTGGTTGGTGTCGGTGGTCGACGCCGCGTGTTCGGAGGTGTGCCAGGCCGAACCGTCCGCATGGACGTTGAGCTGGCGGTCCTCGTCCCAGGTGACTCCGGCGATGGACGTGGTGACCAGGCAGGGCGGTTCGGCGGCACGGGTAGCGAACGGGATCATCGCGGTGGTCATCAATCCTCCAGGTGCTCTTCCCACCCCGTCGGCGGTTGCTCGGCGGGGTCCTTGCCCGCCCCACCAGCAGTGCGGGGGACCTGCCGGCAGAGGCGGAGTCCAGTGCCTCGTTGACTTCAGCAACCGCGTTCCGTGCGGTGCACCATGCCGTCTCTTCCGGGGCCCGTCGCGGTGGCCATAGTCATAGGTGCCCTTCCATCACTTGTACGTGCCTCCTGGGGGCGTGGTCCCAAGTTAGATGTGCTTCGCGCCCACTCCCAAGGAGATTGCGCGAGTTTGCAGGAAGACGATTGACGTCGCCGAACAAGAGGTCGACCATCGGTGTGTCGCGCAATCTTGTTCAAGGTCGACGGCAGGAGAACGACCATGAAGCTAAGGTTCCTTGGTAAGAACTCCAAGCAGGGGGACTGCCCCACGCTCTACGCAACCGACCGGGACACATACCTCGTCCAGGGCTGGAGGATCTTCGCGAACGACCTCCTGATGCAGCTCGACATCCCCGAGGGGCAGACGGCTGTGGAGGTACCGACAGAGCTGTTCGAGTTCCTGACCGAGGACGGCTTGCCGGTCGGGGAGATCAGGCGACTGGAGGACCCGATCATGGTCCTGACTCCGAACGGCACGTTCGTCGTCCAGGGCCTGGAGGTCACCGATCCCGAGGCGCTGGTGGAGATGGAGATCCCGTATTACGAAACCGTGGTCGAGGTCCCCAAGGCCGCGATCACCGCCCTACTGGAGGAACCGCGTGACGCTGATCTCCAGCGCCGAGCGCAACCAGCTCTTTGAGAGCTTCGCGCACGACGCCTTCCACTTGGAGCTGAGGGACGACTACTCAGTCCCGAACGAGGAGGGCCCGTATGAGAGCTGGCTCAATGGGACAGGTGACGACTCCTCGTTCATGGCACCGTGGACACAGCTCATGAAGCGCGTCACCGACTCAGGGAAGACCGTGCGTCGGGTGCGGGTCGTCACGGAGCCGCACAGCTCTTACATCCGCTGGGAGTACGCCACCACGGGCGTCAACGCAGAGGCCGGCGAGGCCATCCGGTGGCTGCCGCGCCACAAGCTGCCCGCATGCCTTGCGTTCCCCGTGGCGGGTAACGACTGGTGGCTCTTCGACGACAAGCTCCTGGCTGTGGGGCACTTCGACGACGCAGGGCGTGTCCTGGGCTCTGAGCTGATCGAGACTCCCTCGGTCATAGCTGAGTGCGTCCGTATCCGTGATCTGCTCTGGGGCGTCGCCACACCGCACGGCGCGTACAAGCCCTGACGTACACGTGAGTACACAGGCACAGGAATCACGGGAGGCACTTGGTGCCCGGCTGCGAGGCTTCCGCAAGGACGCAGGCTTCACCAGCGGCCGGGCCCTTGCCCGTGCGCTGAGTTGGCAGGAATCCAAGGTCTCTCGCATCGAGAACGGCAGGCAGAACGCGAGCGAGGACGACATCCGTGTCTGGTGCCGGACGACCGGGCACGAGGCCGATCTCGCGGACCTGGTCGCCACCGTCCGCCACATCGACGAGATGTGGATGGAGTGGCGTCGGCAGATCCAGGAGGGGGCCGAGAACCGTCAGAAGAAGTCCCTGACGCTCTACCAAAAAACCAAGGTCTTAAGAATCTGGGAGCCTTCTACGATCTGGGGCACCATCCAGACTGCCGGCTACGCCGAGAACATCTTCGAGCAGGTATCGAACTTCCATGAGACGCCGGCCGACACGGAAGCCGCCGTGGCGAAGCGCCTCGAACGGCAGAGGTACCTCTACGAGGGGAAGCGGATCTTCAACGTGCTCCTCGGCGAGCAGGCTCTCTACTCGAACCACGGCGGCTCGGAGGTCATGAGGGCGCAACTCGACAGGCTTCTGGCCGTATTGGCGCTTCCGCGGCTCAGCCTGGGCATCGTCCCACGTGCCGCACCCCTCGCCCTGTGGATCGGGCACGGCTTTGCGATGTTCGACGACAGACTCGTCATGGTGGAGACGTACTCCGCAGAGATCTCTGTGACGCAGCCGAGGGAAATCGAGCTTTACCACAAGGCGTTCGAGCTTCATCGACAGGCTGCCGTCTATGGGCAGCCTGCAAGAGACCTCATCTTGACCGCTATCGGGTATTTCGATCGCATAGAGAGGGATAGCCGTGGGTGAAACGCCGAACTGGCGCACCAGTACATACACAAAGTCGGACACCTGCGTCGAAGTTGCTGATGATGGCCCGGCCGGGGTAATGGTCCGGGATACGAAGGCCCGAGACCGGGGAATTGTGCTTGTCGGGCAGGCTGCCTGGGCTGGGTTCGTGGAGTTCAGCAAGAATATGTAGCAGTGGAGCAGGCCCTCTCCCGGGAGGGGGCTTTGCCATGTCCAGCGAATCCGCTGCCGGCCTCCCCCGCGGGAGGCTCCAGGGTGGCCAAGCACCACTAAAAGGCGCTCCGGGCAGCAGAGGACGCCATTCTTCGCGCCCATCGCTACGCCGGGACGTTCCCGCGCAGATCAGTCAGGCAGTGCGGCAGCACGCGCGCACGCGGCACTGGTTGCTGGTGCGCTGCGAGCAGAGTCACTGAGGATCGGCGCAGAGCCGGATGCCGCGCTGCCGCGGCTCGAGGCCATGCTGACCGTGATCGTCGCGCCTTCTGCAGAGGGCCGCATCGGAGTCCTGCTACCAGACGAGTCCTTAGAGGTCGTTTTCATCCTAA
>DOWQ01000422.1 GCA_003519485.1 Streptomyces sp.
ACGAGGCCGCGCAGTTCTGGTGGCAGTTCGCGGCGGGCGGCGGCAGCCGGACCGCCGCCTACTGTCTCTACCTGCACCACCGGCGGCTCGCCGAGTTCCGCGACGCGGACTTCTGGCGCGCGCACGCCGCGCGGCTGGTCGGCGCCCCCTGCCGCCCGCGCCGGCGTCCCGAGGTGATGCCCGCGCTGCTGCCCGACGCCGTCCGCGAGGACCTGCTCAGCCAGTGCCACGACGGCAGACACCCGCGGTTGCCGGCGGCCCTGGAGGCGGTCATCAACCGGCTGCGGGTGATCGGCGAGGACGAGGACTTCGGCGAGGTGCCGCAGCCGCACCGCGGCCTGGCCGCCGACCTGGCCACCGGTCCCACGACCCCCGAAGGCGCGGACGGCCCGGACGCCGGAGCGGCGAACACCCGCTGACCGATCCTTCGCACGCGATGTGCGAATCTCTCTGCATGACCGCCTGACCATGCGTTCAGCACGGGCGAGCTGTTCCGCCCTTCCGGTGAGCAGCGGAACCGGGTCTCGTAGGCGGCGAGCCGCACGCGTGCCCGGACGTGGGGCGTCCTCGGGCGCGGATCGAGCGACGTCCCCCTGCTGTCGGCCGACGGTTGTGCTCGCTGGGGCCAATGGTCGGCCGGCCGGTCCGCCACCTGACGGACACGACCGGGAGGCTCCTGGTTTCGCCGTCCATCTTGTGATCGCCTGGAGCAACTGGCAGATCGTATGCCTTCAGGCGCCGGAGGGATGATGACCGATCAGCAACCTCCGCCGATCGACGCCGTCGTTGCGGGTGCCGGTCCGGCAGCTGCCGCCCGCGTAGACGGCCTCCCGGCTGGGGCCGCCGAGGAACTCGGCCGGATCCCGCCGTGCGATCGACGGGGTAGGTGATCCGCCCCGTGCCCGAAGGCGGAGAATCCGCAGTGATCATCATCGGCGGCGGGGCGGCCGGGCTCTGCCTGGCGCACAGTCTCACCACGACCGGCATCACCGACGTGACCGTGGTGGAAACTCCCGACGGCCCACTGCGTCCGGCAGAGCGCACCTGGTGCTACTGGGACGACGCACCCGGCGCCTTCGACGAGGCAGTTGTCGCGTCCTGGTCCGCACTGCGCGTCACCGCAGCAGACGGCGCGGCCATCCACCGCCGAGCCGACACCCCTGCGTTATCGCATGCTGCGGTCCGCTCCGTTCGAGGAACTGGTCCACTCCCGCCTGGCCCAGTACCGAGCAGCGCGCATCGTCCGCGCCACGGCTCATACGGTGCGCAACGTGACCGAGGGGGGTGAGCTGCACTGCACCACGCCCGACGGACGACTACTCACGCTGCGCGGACGGTACGTTTTCGACTCCCGTCCCCTGCAGATCCTGCCGCCGGCGCGCACCGTGCTGCGGCAGCATTTCCGCGGTTGGTTCGTGCGCACCCACGCCCCGTGCTTCGATCCTGCGGTCGCGGACCTGATGGACTTCCGGGTGCCGCAGCCGCGTCACGGGCTCGCCTTCGGTTACGTCCTGCCTCTCGCGTCGGACCGGGCCCTGGTCGAGTACACCGAGTTCTCCCGGACTCCGCTGGCGACCGCGGCTTACGAAGCCGCGCTGCGGCACTACACCGAGGACGTGCTGCGACTCGGTGCCCTCACTGTCGAATCTGCCGAGCAAGGCGTCATCCCGATGACCGACGCCCGCTTTCCGCGGACGACCGGCCAGGGTGTTTTCCGAATCGGGGCCGCCGGAGGCGCCACCCGGCCCGCCACCGGTTACACCTTCGCGGCCGTGCAGCGCCAGAGCCGGGCGATCGCCGCCGCGCTGCGTGACAGAGGCGCGGTTGTGCCGCGGCCTCATGGCCGTCGGGCGCTGGCCATGGACGCGGTTGTGCTGCGGGCTCTCGACACCGGACGCATCGACGGTCCCCGGTTTTTCACCGACCTCTTCCGCAGTATCCCGATGGAGCGGCTCCTGCGCTTCCTCGACGGCCGCACCACACCGTGGGAGGAGTTGGGCATCGGGTTGCGCACACCCCTCGGCCCGATGCTCCGCACGGTGGCCGAGCTGCCGTTCCTGCCCCGACGCCCGCCTCCGGCAGCGGACATCACGGTCCGGACTGAAGGGAGCCGCTGATGACGCTGATGAGGGGTCGTGACCTCGCCCGCACCTTCGACCACGCGTCCCACGCCTACGACCGCCTCACGGCGGTGAATCCGGGTCATCGCGCCGGCCTGCTGCGTTCGGTCCGCCGACTCCGCCTGCCGCGCGACAGAGCCGGACTGCACATGCTGGACCTCGGCTGCGGCACGGGAACAGCCACCCGGGCCCTGCTGAAAGCCGCACCGCACGCCCGCATCACCGCCGTCGACGCCTCGGCGGGAATGCTGGGACACGCGCTCGCCAAAAAGTGGCCGGACAACGTGCGTTTCATGCACCTCATTGCCGAGGAGCTGGCGACAGGGGTCGGTGAGAGGCCGTACGACGCTGTCTTCGCCGCCTATCTCCTCCGCAACGTCACCGACCCGGACGGCGTCCGACGAACCAGTTGCCGGAGGGCCGTGCCTCCGCGCGCCCGAGTGCTTCGGAGATCAGAGCCGGCTTCGCCTCGCGCCAGGTCGGCTGCAGAGCCGCTCGTCCCGGCCCTCGGCGCACTCGCAACGGCCACGGGCCTCGCGGCCTCCCGGCCTCGGGCGTCATGGCTGGGACGAACCCCGGCCGGCCACCGCTCTGCGCGCGGCGGGGGAGGGGGTGAGTGCGCGGGGGCGTACACGGGCGCCCAGGACGAGTGCGACTCCGGCCGCCGCCACGACCGCCCGTCGTCGGCGTGGCACCACAGAGCGTCGGTGAAGAACCGCGTAGTCGTCGGCCGCGATGGCATCCAGAATTCCGTGGTAGAGGGTGAAGGCGGTACGGATGCACGGCCTGGTCCGCGGATCCAGCATGGCGATGCCGGGCTCCGCCTCCCGGTACACGGCCCTCGTCATCGCTTCGGCCTCGACGAGGGCGGCGCGGATGCGCGCGTCGCGTTTGCCCGCACGGCGGCTCCATGTGAGCAGCGCCCGGTCCACGCCGTGTGCGGCGAGCAGGTTCGCCGGCAGATAGATGCGACCGCGTTCCAGGTCCTCGCCGACATCCCGCAGAAAGTTGGTCAACTGGAACGCCACCCCGAGGGCCGCCGCGTGGGGGGATGCCTCCTCGCGGCTGACGACCGTGCCGAGCACAGGCAGCAGCTGGAGCCCGATGACCGCGGCTGAACCATGCATGTAAGTGCGCAGGGACTCGTACGTCGGGTAGTCGGTGACGCTCAGGTCGCTGCGCATGGAGGCCATGAAGTCGGCGAAGAGCCGCGAGTCGATGGTGTAGCGCTCGGCCGTGTCCGCCAGGGCCCTTACCACCATCTCGTTCCCGCTGCCCGAGCGCAGACCCTGCGCGAGGTCGTTCTCCAACAGCCGCAGCAGCCGGTCGCGCTCCTCGGGAGTCTGCCGCCGGTCGAGGTCGTCCACGATGTCGTCGGCCCACCGGGCGAAGCCGTACAGCGCGTGCACGGCGCAGCGCCGTTCGAGGGGCAGGAGACGCGTGGCCAGGAAGTACGTCTTGCCGTGGCGGGCGTTGAGCTGCCTGCAGTGCGCGTAGGCCGCGCGGAGGCGGGGCTCACGAATGCCTGCCGCGTCCAGTTCGCGACGGGTCATCGAACACCGCCTTCCACGGGGTGAACGCCAGGCACGCGCTCCGGGGCCTGCCTTGCGCGCACCGGAGGCCGAGTGCCGGTGATACGGGCGGCGGCCAGCTTGCCGCTGATGAGGACGGTCGGAACCCCCACCCCAGGTGTCGTGCCGCAGCCTGCGAGCACGACGTTGTCCAAGCCGCGGACCAGGTTTCGCGGCCGGAACGGGCCGGTTTGCACAAACGTGTGGGAGGCGGAGAACGGCGTCCCCGCCGCATGGCCCTGGAAGGTCCAGTCCGCCGGCGTCACCAGCGTCTCCTCCTCAATGCTGTCTCCGAACCCGTGCAGGCCGCGCCGTTCGAGTTCGGTGACGAGACTGTTCCGGTAGCGTGGGCCGAGATCGTGCCAGGCGCCGGCCGAGGGGCCCGTGGTGGTGTTCGGGCACGGCGCGAGGATGTAGTGCAGGTGCTTGCCCGGTGGCGCCAGTCGGGAGTCATGGGTGGTAGGACGGGTGATCAGCAGGGACGGATCGCTCATCAGCTCGCCGGTACGCGTCAGCTCCCTGAAGGTCCGCTTCCAAGCCGCGCCGAACGAGATCGTGTGGTGCGCAAGCTCCGGCCAGGTGCGGTCCGTGCCGGCTTGGAGGACAACGGCCGAGGGGGAATGACGCAGTTTCACCGGCCGCTTGGGAACCCGTCCCAGCAGGCGGTGCACGACCGGCAGGTCCGGCGTCAGGATCACCGCGTCACAGGCGATGCTTTCACCCGAGGCCACGCAAACCGCCCTGACGCGCCCGGCGGACAACTCCAGTCCCGTCACGTCGGCCGACCAGCGAAAGCGGGCTCCGGCGTCCCGTGCCGCGTCCGCCATGGCCTGGGGCAAGGCATGCATGCCGCCGCGGGGGAAGAAGACGCCGGCGACCGTGTCCATGTAGGCGATGACGGCGTAGGCGGCACGTGCGCGAGCGGGGGCCACGCCCGCGTACAGCGACTGGAAGGAGAAGACCCTCCGCAGCCGTTCGTCCGTAAGGAATCGGCCGATCTGGGCGTCCAGCCGCCCGAAGCCCCCCAGTGCGGCAAGCCGGACCAGATCCGGACACAGGAGCTGCCACGGGGAGTCGAAGTTCGTGTCGATGAAGTGCCGCATCTGCGCCGAGTACAGCCGCTCCAACCAGAGCCGGAGCCGACGGTACCCGGCTGCCTCGGCCGCGCCCGCAAAGCGCCGCACTTCCGCTTCCATGGCGTCTGCGTCGGTGTGGACGTCGACATGGCTGCCGTCGGCGAATTGGGCCCGATAGGCCGGGTGCAGCGCCACCAGTTCCACGCGCCGATGGAGGCTGTCGCCGACGGCGGCGAAGGCCTCATCCGCGATGTCCGGCATCGTCAGTACGGTGGGACCGGTGTCGAGCCGGTAGCCGCCGATGTCCAGCCTGCCTGCACGGCCGCCGGGGCCGGCGTCGCGTTCCACGACGGTCACGCGGCGTCCAGCTCCCAAGAGATGAAGGGCGGCGGCGAGGCCCGACAGGCCCGCCCCGACGACCACGACGTGCTCGGTCGGCCCCGGAACGGTTCTCACGCGGTACCCACTACCTTGTCGATCAACGAGGCGAACTGCCTCCTGACGTGGTGATCCGCGCCGCTTTCCTCGAAGTGACGCACACCCAGAGCCGCCAGACGCGCGATCTCCGCCTCAACCGCGGCACGGGCTCCCGTGCGCTCCATGGCCGCGCGCATGAGGGAGACCTTGTCGTCCGAGCGCAACACGTCGTCCGGACTCAGCGCCACGGCCGCGCTCACATCACCCGACTCGGCGGCGAACCGGACGGCGAGTGCCAGGAGGTAGGTGAGCTTCCGACCCCGCAGATCCTCGTCCGCGGGTTTGCCGGTCACCGCGGGGTCGCCGAAGGCGCCCAGCAGGTCGTCGCGAAGCTGGAACGCGAGGCCCGCGCACCGGCCGGCGGATCGCAGCGCGTCCATGGTCCGGCTGCCGCCCCCCGGCCACGCACGCACCCAGAGCGAGCGGTCGTTCCACGGTGTAGAGCGCGCTCTTCAAAGTCGCGATGTTCAAGGCTTCGTTCTGGGCGGACGAGCCGGTCGCCTGGGCGTGCAGGTCCAGGTACTGCCCGGCCACCATCTCGCCGCGCAGCGCACGCCATTCGCGGGTCAGCCGTCTTCCGTACGGCGAGGTGAGCGCGGTGTCGGTGAGAAGGTCGTCGGCCCAGGCCAGGGCGAGGTCACCGGCAAGGACGGCCGCGGCGGTCGCGTACGGCTCCGCGGAGCCGTATATACCGCCCGCCCGGTGCATCCGGGCGAAATCCGCCTGCACGGTCGGCGCTCCCCGGCGCACCTGTGAACCGTCCATGACGTCGTCGTGCATGAGCGCACATGCCTGGACGAGCTCGAGAGCGGCACCGATCCGCAGCGGTGTCCTCGGGTCGCCGCCTCCGCCGGCCGCCCGCCATCCGCACCATACGAACGCGGTGCGCAGACGCTTACCGCCGTGCAACGCGAATCGGGCGATTCGGCCCGCCACCTCTCGGCCCGAAACGGCGTCCATCTCCTGCGCCTCGTGCAGCCGTGCGTCGAGATACTCCGCGAGGATGGCATCGACGGCCAGCACCGCGTCGCAGGCGGTGCCCGGTACATCGTCGCGCGCGCGGTCGGTGTGGTCGGCGTGCGTCGCTCGGGTCATGCGTGTATCGGGCATGAACATTCTTTCAGTCTGTTTTCATGACTTCCGAGCGCTGAGGAAGCGGCCGATGCGCGCGGATGCGGTCATTCCTGCCCGGTACGCCGCCTTGTTCGACGCCTCTCACTCCGATGGCGCAGAGAAGGCACCCCGAGGCGGCCGGATGCGCGGCTCCGGCGGACGCCACGCTGTCACTGGGCGACTCCAGGGCCGACGAGCTTGTCGGCGGGGAAGACGTGCCGGTCGGGTGCTCGAAGGCGGCGGCGTGGAAGCCCGGCCATGACGAACAAGGGCGCCAATGATCGTGCCGGTCCGGATCGAGGTGATCGGACTATGGGGATCATGTGCGGCGAGCGGGGGAATCGGGCGGGTTCTTCGCGCGGGTGCGCACTTCTGCGGCGGCCTGGGTGATGTTGCGCGCCATGCCACCGAACACCAACGCATGGAAGGGCGAGACGCCCCGCCAGTAGGCGTGACCGAGCAGGCCGCGAGGGTGGAACAGGGCACGTTGCCGGTACCTGGTGCGGCCCTCGCCGTCGTCCTCGGCATACATCTCCAACCAGGCGAGCCCTGGCAGTCGCATCTCGGCACGCAGACGCAGCAGGTGTCCGGGCTCGATGGCTTCCACCCGCCAAAAGTCCAGTGAATCACCGACCCGCAAGCGCTCGGCGTCCCGACGGCCCCTGCGAAGCCCCACTCCGCCCATGAAGCGGTCCAGCCAGCCGCGAACCGCCCATGCCAGGGGGAAGGAGTACCACCCGTTCTCGCCGCCGATGCCTTCGATCACCCTCCACAGCGCCTCGCGGGACGACTCGATGGTCAGCTGCCGCTCGTCCTCGTAGAGGCTGCCCCCGGCCCAGTCGGGATCGGTGGGCAGCGGATCGCTCGGCGCTCCCGGCACGGCCGCGGACGACCAGTGCGTGGCGACCTCGGCGTCCTGCACTCGTCGCAGAGCGAGGGCGAGGGCTTCCTCGGACGGCAGAGGCTCGCCAGGACGGTCGGGCACGTACTCCCCGATGTCGTGCTCGTGACAGACGACCTCGTGGCGCAGGGACTCCATCAGTGGTCGGGCGATGGACGCGGGGACGGGCGTGACGAGCCCGATCCAATGGCTGGACAGACGTGGAGTCATGACGGGAACCGGGATGATCAGACGTCGTCTCAGCCCGGCGACGGCTGCGTAGAGGCGCATCATCGTCACATAGGTGATGACATCGGGGCCGCCGACGTCGAAAGTCCGGTTCACGTCGGCCGGTACCCGAGCTGCGCCCACCAGATAGCGCAGGACGTCGCGGACGCCGATGGGCTGAATCCGGGTGCGCACCCAATTTGAGGTGACCATGACCGGCAGGCGCTCGGTCAGATAGCGCAGCATTTCGAAGGAAGCCGAACCGGACCCGATGATCACGGCGGCGCGCAGCACCGCTGCGGGCACCGGTGCGTCGAGGAAGATGTGCCCCACCTCCGCCCGTGAGCGCAGATGCGGGGAGAGGTTCCGTTCCGGGACGCCGCGAGGCGTGAGTGCACCGAGGTAGACGATCCGCCGCACACCGGCCGCACCAGCCTGCTCGGCGAAGACACAGGCCGCTCGACGGTCGGTCTCCTCGAACTTCGGACCCGTCCCGAGCGCGTGCACCAAGTAGTACGCGACGTCGATGCCGCGCAGTGCTGCGGCGACCGAACCGGCGTCGGTGACATCACCCCTCACCACCTCCGTTTTCCCCGCCCAGGGGTGATCGCGGAGCTTGTCCGGAGTGCGAGCCAGACATCGCACTTGATGGCCCGCCTTCAGCAACTCGGGGACCAGGCGTCCGCCGATGTAGCCGGAGGCGCCCGTCACCAGGCAGTGCAGCCGCCCTGTGTCCGACGATGGCCCGGTGTCCACGTCCAGCTCCTCGACCGCTCGCGGGTCTGCGCCTTCTGCTCCCATCATGGCCGCAGTGGGGTGACCGCGCCTGTCATGACCAGCCGGTCACCGGCAGGCCGTTCCGGGAGAGTCGGGGTCCGGGCGCTCGGCGACCGCGTCACCTCGGCTCGGCGTTGCGCAGGCAGCCGCCCACTGCCATGCGCTCCCGGCACGCGTACGCCATGTGATCGACCGCATGTGGGGGAGTTGTGTGAAGCCTGAGCTCATTGTGACGCCGCATCCGTGCGTATCGGCGCAAGCACGGGTCGGACCGCGGCCGACAAAGGCGCCGGTGTCGTCAGAGCTACTCGGTCAGTGGTCGGCCGGGCGCCTGGGTGCGAGGGCCGCCCGCCCCCCGGCTCCGAGAAGGCCCGTGGCCTCGAACGGCTCGGATGAGGCAAGCCGCGGGAGCTCGTACCGGGAGAACATTGTGACCACGGGCGGCATCGCAGCCCGTACCAACTGGGTTGCACGCAGCCAGGCGGGCACGTAGACGGACGACCGCCGCCGTTCGATCGCCGAAACCAGCCGCTCGGCGACATACGCGGCCGGATACACCTTGCGGGCGGGGGGCGGCATGTGATTGCGCAGTTCCCGCAGGACCGGATATTCGTCGGCGTCGCGGATCATGTCGGTGTCGGTCCAATTGATGTAAGCCACACCGACCCCCACGTGACGGTGGGCCAGTTCTGCGCGCAGCGACTGGGCGAAAGACTCCACTCCGGCCTTCGAGGCACAGTAAGCACTCATCATGGGCGCGGCGCCGATCGATGCGAGTGAGGCGACCTGCAGCAGATATCCTCCCGCCTCGAGCAGGGCGGGGAGGTACGCCCGAGCAGTGATGGCACTGCCGACCAGGTTGACCTCGATGACGCGCCGCCATGTCACCGGATCCGACTCCGTGAAGGGGCCGCCCTCCGCCACACCCGCATTGGCCACCACCACGGACGGTGTCCCGAGCCGTTTCCGGACCTCCGCGGCAACCTGGTGCATGCCGTCATCGTCGGTGACGTCGACCTCCCAGCTGGCGGACTCGCCCGGCAGCGTCTCCTGCACCTGGACAAGCGTCCGTCTTTCGCGGCCCAGGAGCGCCACCTTGGCGCCACGCTCCGACAGCTCGACGGCCATGGCCTCGCCCAGGCCCCGGGCAGCTCCCGTCACAACAGCAGTCCGCCCGCGCAGCGGACTCTCCCTGTATTCCATCGCGCATTCTCCTCAATTCATCATGCTGCTCGAACCACGGTGATGAGCGGATGGTGCGGTGGCCCGGCGCGCGTTTCCACACCCCCACGGTGCCCACTGTTCCCTCATTGCCCGACGTACGCTCCTTGTCGGGGCGTTCGGCCCCTGCCCTCAGCCCGGTGCCGATCAGCAGTGCCGCACCGGCAACGAGTGGACCAGGGGATGTCGGGCAGGACGCTGAGGACGACGATGAGTGCCGTCGGACCGGCAACGCCGGTGCAGCCATGGACACTCCCGTGACCCCACCGGTCGGCCGCAGTCGCCGGGCACGCTTCGGCGTGTGTCATGCGCGAGCGTTGCGTTTCGTAGCCCGGGCGGGGCCCGCCGGGGGAGAGGCGGCGGGAACTCCGCGCTGCGGACGAAGTGCAGGTGTGGCGGAGGCAGCGTGAGGTTTCTGGATGATATGTCTATGGCAGCCGTAGCGTGTACCGGACTCGGTCACGCCGCCGGCCGGGGGAACCTGGACCACATGACACACACGGGAAGAAGGGCGGAGATTTTTATGGACAAGGCCGCGCTCGTCGAGGCAACCGTACGCAAGACGGGTGAACGCGGCTCCGTGCTGTCGCAGCGCGAGGTGGAGGATGTGATCGATGCGCTGTTCGGCACGGTGGAGCACCCCGGCACCATCGCCGAAGGTCTCAAGCAGGGTGAGACCGTCACCATCGTCGGCTTCGGCGACTTCCACCTGGATGATTCCAGCCCCGTGCTTCGGCCGGGAGCGGCGCTGAACGAGTATGTCCACGACAGCGTCCGTTGAGGTGGCCGCGCTCCCCTTTCCTCCCGCAGTCCCGCCGAGCATGTGCCCCCGCGGTGCAGGTCTCCTCGTGCGCCGCAGATCGATGCGTCGTCGCTCGACCGTCGCCCGTGTGCGTTCCTCCTCCGCCGGCCGTAATCGTGACCGGCCGACGGTCGCGCACGCCCGGTGCCTTCCTGAGGGATTCACCCGAAATGCAGTTTCGTGCACTTGCCCGTGGCTACTCAGCACGTATGAACTGATGGGACGCATCACCGGGCAGCGATCACGCCGAACGCAAGGAGGGGGTTCTTCGCGTCGTCAAGAGGCCCCGGACGATTTCTCGCGTCGATGGCCGCTTGGAGCGTCACCCCGGCAACGACGGGGTGATCGACCGTGTCCGGCGGGCCGTGAACGGGTTCCCCTGGGCCGCGGAAGAGACTTCCTGCACGGTAGATGGATGGGGCATCCCGAACACCCCTTGATGGTGCACATACCGATCGGCAGCTGGTTCTCCGCGGTAGTGCTCGATCTGCTTCCGGGACAGCGCCGGGGGGCACGCGCCCTGGTCGGGGTGGGGCTTGCCGCGGCCGTACCGGCAAGTGTGGCGGGCTGGGTCGACTGGGCGGATCTGCAGCGCGAGCAGATGCGGGTGGGACTCGTGCATGCCGCGACGAACATCGCGGCCGTGGTGCTGTACGCGGGGTCGTTCACCGCCAGGACACAGGGCCGCAACCGATGGGGCAAGGTCCTCGGCTTCGCGGGACTGGCGGTCGTGAACGTCGGAGGCGCGCTCGGCGGTCACCTGGCATACCGGCAGGCATCAGGCGCCAACCACGCAAGGCGGTGCCGCATCTCGTACAGCCCGGGTGGCAGGAGCTCGGCGCCGTGGCCGACTTCCCCGTCGAGCGAGCGGTCCGCCGGAGCATCGACGGCGTGGCTGTCCTCGTGGCACGCGAGAAAGGCGACACCGTGCACGTTCTCGCCGACGGGTGCAGCCACTTGGGCGGCCCGCTCTCCGAAGGAACGATCAGCGACGGCTGCGTCCGTTGTCCCTGGCACGGCAGCGTGTTCCGGCTGGCCGACGGCTGGAACGTGCGTGGACCGGTGACGGCACCGCAGCCAGCCTTCGATGCCCGTGTCACCGACGGCCGTGTCGAAGTACGCCTACGACACCTGAAGCCGGAGGTCGGACCGCACAGGACCGACGCCGCCTGATGTTGAGTAGGACGCCGTCGGTCGGATGGCCGCCCGGGGCTCTGCCCCGCCGAACGCCCCGAGCGCCCAACCCTCCGGACGGCTTCCCGCGACCGAGCGGCACAAGGGGACCGGATCAGAAGCCCCTGCAGATGCCGACCGGACCGTAATCTCAGCCACCGAACTCCTGCAGACCCTTGAGTGCCTGGTCCAGCAGAGCCTGACGCCCCTCCAGCTCCCGGGCGAGCTTGTCCGCCTTGGCGTTGTTGCCCGCCGCACGCGCTGCGTCCACCTGGCCGGTCAGCTTGTCGACGGCGGCCTGGAGCTGGCCGGTCAGCCCTTCCGCACGGGCCCGCGCCTCAGGGTTCGTACGCCGCCACTCGACCTCCTCCGTCTCCTGGAGAGCGCGCTCGACCGTGTGCATCCGGCCCTCGATCTGCGGCCGGGCGTCGCGCGGCACATGGCCGACGGCCTCCCACCGCTCGTTGATCGAACGGAACGCGGCGCGCGCGGCCTTGAGATCGGTGACCGGCATGAGCTTCTCCGCCTCCGCCACCAGTTGCTCCTTGCGGGTGAGATTCTCCCGCTGCTCCGCGTCCCGCTCGGCGAAGACCCCGCTCCGGGCCTGGAAGAACACGTCCTGTGCGCCGCGGAAGCGGGTCCACAGGTCTTCCTCGGCCTCGCGCTGGGCCCGGCCTGCCGCCTTCCACTCCGTCATCAGATCGCGGTACCGGGCGGCCGTCGGGCCCCAGTCGGTCGAGCCGGACAGCGACTCGGCCTCGGCGACCAGCTTCTCCTTGGCCTTGCGGGCCTCCTCGCGCTGCGCGTCGAGCGAGGCGAAGTGCGACTTGCGCCGCTTGGAGAACGCCGAACGGGCATGCGAGAAGCGGTGCCACAGCTCGTCGTCCGCCTTGCGGTCCAGGCGCGGCAGCCCCTTCCAGGTGTCGACCAGGGACCGCAACTGCTCGCCGGCCGCCCGCCACTGATCGCTGCCCGCCAGCTCCTCGGCCTCGGCGACCAGCGTCTCCTTGGCCTTGCGCGCCTCGCCGGACTGCTTCGACCGCTCCGCCTTGCGCTCCTCGCGACGGGTCTCGATGACCCCGACGAGCTTGTCCAGGCGGGTGCGCAGGGCGTCGAGATCGCCGACCGCGTGATGCCGGTCGACCTGCTCCCGCAGATGCTCGACGGCCGTCAGCGCGTCCTTGGCCGACAGGTCGGTCGTCCTCACCCGGCGCTCGAGGAGGCCGATCTCCACGACCAGGCCGTCGTACTTGCGCTCGAAGTAGGCGAGTGCCTCCTCGGGTGAGCCGGCCTGCCAGGAACCGGCGACCTTCTCTCCCCCGGCCGTACGCACGTACACGGTCCCCGCCTCATCGACGCGTCCCCACGGGTCGCTGCTCACAGCGCCTCCTCCACATGACACCGGCGCGAGCGCTCGGCCCGCGGGTATCGTCCACAGTTCCGCCCTCCTCGCCCCGTTCGGGGAGGAGGGGCCCAGGCCGGGTCACCCTGACCGGTACATCCGCCAAACATAGGCGAACCCCGGGCCGGCTGTCCGCATCCCGCCCGACCGAAATTTCCGCATCCACGCCTGTCAGGACTTGCGGACCTTCGCCTTGTCGATCACGACGGTGGCGTTGGGCGCGGTGTTCTGCTGCGCGTCGGGCGCGGCGGCGCCCGCCTGGGCGATCTTGGCGAGCACCTTCATGCCGCTCTTGCCGATGGTGCCGAACGGTGTGTAGTCGGGCGGCAGCTGACTGTCCTCGTAGACGAGGAAGAACTGGCTGCCGCCACTGTCCCGGCCCTTCTTCTCCTGGGCGTTGTACTGGTTGGCCATCGCCACCGTGCCGGCCGGGTAGACGTTCCCCTTGAGCTTCGGGTCCTTGAGGTTCTCGTCCGGGATGGTGTAGCCGGGGCCGCCCAGCCCGGTGCCCTTCGGGTCGCCGCACTGCAGCACGTAGATGCCCTGCTGGGTGAGCCGGTGGCACTTGGTGTGGTCGAAGTAGCCCTCGCCGGCGAGGAAGTTGAAGGAGTTCACCGTGTGCGGCGCCTTCGACGCGTCCATCGTGATGTCGATGTCACCGCAGGTGGTCTCCAGCGTCATGGCGTACGAGGCCGACTCGTCGACGGTCATCGCCGGCTCCTTCTCCCACTGCTGGGTGCCCGGCTTGCCGGGCGCGGGCTCCTCGCAGGGGTCCGGGGCCGGGCCGGTCTCCGACGGGCCGGGCGAGGCCGCGGCGTCGTCCGCCGGGTCGCCCCCGCCGAAACCGGCCGTGCCGAGCGCCATCAGGCTGCCCGCGAGAGCGACGGCGAGAACCGTCGCGACCGTGGCGCCGAGCCACCGCTTCCTGCGCTGCTGGACGCGGCGGCGCTGCTGCCGTTCGAACTTCTCCCGGGCGAGCTGTCGCCGCCGCTGGTCCTTCGTGGCCACCGGTCCGTCTCCTTGTGCCGTCTCGTCTGCCTGTCCGTCGTGAGGCTTCGCCGTACCGTATACGGGTTCGCCGCGGCCGTACCGCCGCCGGTAGTCTCGGACCCGATACGGGTTCCTGTACAGGACGACAGCTAAGGACGATTGTGCTCATTGCCGGCTTCCCCGCCGGGGCCTGGGGGACCAATTGCTATCTGGTCGCCCCCGCCGCGGGCGAGGAGTGCGTGATCATCGACCCGGGGCACCAGGCCGCCCGAGGCGTCGAGGAGGCCGTCGCCAAGCATCGGCTCAAGCCCGTCGCCGTCATCCTCACCCACGGCCACATCGACCACGTGGCCTCGGTCGTCCCGGTCTGCGGCGCCCACCACGTGCCCGCCTGGATCCACCCCGACGACCGCTACATGATGAGCGACCCGGAGAAGGCGCTCGGCCGGTCCATCGGGCAGCCGCTGATGGGCGAGCTGACGGTGGGGGAGCCCGATGACGTCAAGGAGCTGTCCGACGGGGCGCGGCTGAAACTGGCCGGTCTGGAGTTCGGCGTCGCGCACGCGCCCGGCCATACCAAGGGGTCGGTGACCTTCAGGATGCCCGAGCTGGCCGACGTTCCGCCAGTCCTCTTCTCGGGCGACCTGCTGTTCGCCGGCTCCGTAGGACGCACCGACCTGCCCGGCGGCGACCACGCCGAGCTGCTCGAGTCGCTGGGCCGGGTGTGCCTGCCGCTCGACGACTCGACCGTGGTGCTGTCCGGACACGGCTCCCAGACCACCATCGGCCGCGAGCGCGCCACCAACCCCTTTCTGCGGGACGTGGCCGCCGGCCTCGGAGCGGCCGGACACGCCGCTCCGCGACGAGGAATGTGACAAGGCTTCTCCCGTGAGCACCTTCAAGGCCCCCAAGGGCACGTACGACCTGCTGCCGCCCGACTCCGCCGCGTTCCTGGCGGTGCGCGAGGCGATCTCCGCACCGCTGCGGCGGGCCGGATACGGCTATGCCGAGACGCCGGGCTTCGAGAACGTCGAGCTGTTCTCGCGCGGCGTCGGTGAGTCCACCGACATCGTCACCAAGGAGATGTACACCCTCACCACCAAGGGCGGGGACCAGCTCGCGCTGCGCCCGGAGGGCACCGCCTCCGTGCTGCGCGCGGCCCTGGAGGCGAACCTCCACAAGGCCGGCAACCTCCCGGTCAAGCTCTGGTACTCCGGCTCGTACTACCGCTACGAGCGCCCGCAGGCCGGCCGCTACCGGCACTTCTCGCAGGTCGGCGCCGAGGCCATCGGTGCCGAGGACCCGGCCCTGGACGCCGAGCTGATCATCCTGGCCGTGGACGCCTACCGGTCGCTCGGGCTGCGGAACTTCCGGCTGCTGCTGAACTCCCTCGGCGACAAGGAGTGCCGCCCGGTCTACCGCGCGGCGCTCCAGGACTTCCTGCGCGGCCTCGACCTCGACGAGGACACCCGGCGGCGGATCGACATCAACCCGCTGCGGGTGCTCGACGACAAGCGCGAGACCGTGCAGAAGCAGCTCACCGGCGCGCCGATGATCCGCGACCACCTGTGCGAGGCGTGCCGCAGCTATCACGCGGAGGTGCGCGAGCTGCTGACCGGGGCGGGCGTCGTGTTCGAGGACGACGTCAAGCTGGTGCGCGGCCTGGACTACTACACCCGTACGACCTTCGAGTTCGTCCACGACGGGCTCGGCTCGCAGTCGGCGGTCGGCGGCGGCGGGCGCTACGACGGCCTCTCCGAGATGATCGGCGGCCCCGCGCTGCCGTCCGTGGGCTGGGCCCTGGGCGTGGACCGTACGGTCCTGGCCCTGCGCGCCGAGGGCGTCGAGCTGGAGCTGCCGGCGGCCACCCAGGTCTTCGCGGTGCCGCTCGGCGAGGAGGCGCGGCGGACGCTGTTCGGCGTGGTCACCGAGCTGCGCCGGGCCGGGATCGCGACGGACCTCGCGTACGGCGGCAAAAGCGTGAAGGCGGCCATGAAGGCGGCCAACCGCTCCGGGGCGCGCTTCGCCCTCATCGCGGGGGAGCGGGACCTCGCGGAGGCGGTCGTGCAGTTCAAGGACCTGGAATCCGGTGAGCAGAGCGCTGTGCCGCTGGACGGCATCGCCGAGGCCGTGCGGACGCGGCTGGGCTGAGCGCACCGGGGCGCGGCCGGGCCGGACGGGGGACCGTCCGGCCCGGCCG
>DOWQ01000421.1 GCA_003519485.1 Streptomyces sp.
CCCGTGCCCGCCCGATCCACTGCGTACGCCGCGCGACCGCGGACCCGGGCGCTGCGTCGGCCCGCGCCCTCGGCCCGGCTGCGTACGGCCCGCGCCCTCAGCCGCGGTTGCGCGCAGCCTCGTAGAGTACGACGCCCGCCGCGACGCCCGCGTTCAGCGACTCCGTGCCGCCCGGCATCGGGATGCGGACCCGGAGGTCGCAGGTCTCGCCGACCAGCCGGGACAGTCCCTTACCCTCGCTGCCGATGACGATGGCGACCGGGCCGTCGAGCGCCTCGACGTCACCGAGCGAGGTCTCGCCGTCGCCGGCCAGGCCGACGATGATCAGGCCGGCCTTCTGGTAGGCCTCCAGCACCCGCGTCATGTTCGCGGCGCGCGCGACCGGCGTGCGCGCCGCCGTGCCCGCCGAGGTCTTCCAGGCGCCGGCGGACATGCCCGCCGCGCGGCGCTCCGGCACGACCACGCCGTGGCCGCCGAAGGCGGAGACCGAACGGACGATCGCCCCGAGGTTGCGCGGGTCGGTGATGCCGTCGAGGACGACGATCAGCGGGTCCTCGCCCGCGGCCTGCGCCGCCGCGATCAGGTCGTCCGGGTGCGCGTAGTCGTAGGGCGGGACCTGGAGGACGACGCCCTGGTGGTTCAGGCCGTTCGTCATCCGGTCGAGCTCGGGGCGCGGCGCCTCCATGAGGTTCATGCCGCTCTCGCTGGCGAGCTGGACCGCCTCGCGGACGCGCTCGTCGGTGTCGATGTACTGCTGCACGTAAAGCGTGTTGGCGGGCACACCCTCGCGCAGCGCCTCCGCCACCGCGTTACGGCCGACGACCAGTTCGTTCGTGCCCTTGGGGCCGCCGCGCCGGGGCGCGGGGCGGCGGGCGGACTGCTTGGCCTTGGCGTTGGCCGCGCGGTTCTGCGCGTGTCCCTTACGGGCGGTCGCGGGCGGGGTCGGACCCCTGCCCTCCAGCCCGCGGCGGCGCTGGCCACCGCTGCCGACCTGCATGCCCTTCTTGTTCGATGTACGGCGGTTCCTGCGCTGGCTGTTGCCGGCCATGGTTCACCTGATTCTCTCGTCGGCCGTCCTGGCGACTGCCTGCTCGGATGCGTATGTCTGACAAAGCTGTGCCCGGTGCGAGTGTGCCGCCCGGATCGCCGGACGGCACCTCCCGGCCGTACCGGTACCCGTACCGTCCCCGTCGTTCCGGTTCGGTGGGTCGGTTCGGTTCGGTCCCGTTCGTCCCGGCACCGGGCCGGGGCCGTTTCCGGTCCCGGCACCGATGCGTTTCCGGTCCTGTTCCCGGCGGACCGCCGCCTGCTCAGTGGCTGCCGATGCTCCAGCGGGGACCCGACGGGGTGTCCTCGATGGCGAGCCCGGACTGCTGGAGCCGGTCCCGGATGGCGTCCGCGGTGGCGTAGTCCTTACGGGCCCGGGCGGCCTGGCGCTGATCCAGTACCAGCCGGACCAGGGAGTCCACCACACCGTGCATGCTGTCGAGCGCGTTCGCCTCGCCGCCGCCTGTTCCCGCCCACTGCTCGTGCAGCGGGTCGAGACCCAGCACACCGAGCATCGCACGGACCTCGGCGAGACGGGCAATCGCCGTCTCCTTGTCATCGGCGGTCAGCGCGGTGTTCCCCTGCCGGACCGTGGTGTGGACGATGGCCAGCGCCTGCGGCACACCCAGGTCGTCGTCCATCGCCTCGGCGAAGGCGGGTGGCACCTCGGTGGCCGGTTCGACGGTCCGGCCGGCCAGCTCGACCGCGCGCTGCACGAAGCCCTCGATGCGCCCGAAGGCGGACTCCGCCTCGCGGAGCGCCTCCTCGCTGTACTCGATCATGGAGCGGTAGTGCGGGGTGCCGAGGTAGTAGCGCAGGACGATCGGGCGCCAGTGCTTGACCATCTCGGAGACGAGCACCGAGTTGCCGAGCGACTTGCTCATCTTCTCGCCGCTCATGGTCACCCAGGCGTTGTGCACCCAGTACCCGGCGAAGTCGTCACCGAAGGCCTTGGCCTGCGCGATCTCGTTCTCGTGGTGCGGGAAGACGAGGTCGACGCCGCCGCCGTGGACGTCGAAGGCACTGCCCAGGTACTTGTGGGCCATCGCCGAGCACTCCAGGTGCCAGCCGGGCCGGCCCCGGCCCCACGGCGTCTCCCAGCTGGGCTCGCCGGGCTTGGCGGCCTTCCACATGGCGAAGTCCCGCGGGTCGCGCTTGCCGGTCTCGCCCTCGCCGGCGGGCTGGAGGAGGTTGTCCAGCTCCTGGTTGGAGAGCCCGAGATAGCCGTCGAACGAACGGACGTCGAAGTAGACATTGCCCTCGGCCGGGTAGGCGTGGCCGCGCTCGATGAGCACCCGCATCATCTCGGTCATCTCGGGGATGTGGCCGGTGGCGCGGGGCTCGTAGNNGCGATGATCTTGTCGTCGATGTCCGTGACGTTGCGGACGAACGTCACGTCGTAGCCGCGGTGGTCGAACCAGCGGCGCATGATGTCGAAGTTGAGTCCCGACCGGATGTGTCCGATGTGCGGGGCGGCCTGCACGGTGGCACCGCACAGGTAGATCGAGACGGAGCCCGGCGTGAGCGGGGAGAAGTCACGGATCTGCCGGGAGCTGGTGTCGTACAGCCGAATAGTCACCCGACAAGGGTACTGAGTTTTCCCGGGGGCACCGGACAATGGCCCACTCCGCCCCGGCCGGGCCGACGCCGGGCTCCCCGGCCGCGCCGGTGGCCGGCTGCGCGGCGGGCGGACGCCGGGTCCGG
>DOWQ01000417.1 GCA_003519485.1 Streptomyces sp.
CGGGCGTCGAGCGCGGCCCGCACCCGCGGATCGTCCGCAAGCTGAGGCCGTACGGCCTCAGCGGTGGCCCGCGCGGGCCGCACCCCGAGGGCCGTGAGCACCCCGGCCGCCTTGGCGTGCGTCTCGGCGACCTCGCCGTGCGGGTCGGAGTGGCGTACGAGCGTCGCCCCGACCGGCACCCGCAGCCGCCCGTCCGGGGCGATGTCGGCGGTCCGGATCAGAATGGGGGAGTCCAGGGTCTGCGCGCCGCCCGCGTCCCGGCCGATGAGCGCCAGCGCGCCCGCGTAGTAGCCGCGCCCGCCCCGCTCGTGCCGCTCGATGACGCGGCAGGCGTTCTGCACGGGCGAGCCGGTGACGGTCGCCGCGAACATCGTCTCCTTGAGCACCTCCCGCACATCCAGCGAGCTGCGCCCGCGCAGCTCGTACTCGGTGTGCGCGAGGTGCGCCATCTCCTTGAGCCGCGGCCCGATGACGACCCCTCCGCGGTCGCCGACGGTGCACATCATCTTCAGCTCCTCGTCCACGACCATGGACAGCTCCTCCACCTCCTTGCGGTCGTGCAGGAAGCGCAGCAGGTCCTCGGCGGTCGGGCCCTCCGCCGGATAGCGGTACGTGCCGCTGATCGGGTTCATCACGACCGTCCCGCCGGACATCCGCACGTGCACCTCCGGGCTGGCCCCGACCAGGGTCCGGTCGCCGGTGTGCACGACGTACGTCCAGTACGCCCCGCGCTCCCCGGTGAGCAGCCGCCGGAAGAGGGCTAGCGCGTCGGCGGCCCCGAAGCCGGGGATCTCCCCGCGGAAGGTCCGCCGGATCACGAAGTTGGCGCCCTCGCCGCTCCCGATCTCGTCCCGGACGACGCGCTCGACGATTCCGGCGTACTCCTCGTCGCCGATGTCGAAGGCACCGTCCTCGACCCGTACGTCATGCCGGGGCAGCGCCGCGCGGAGGCCGTCGAGCGGCACCTCGTACGTCTCCCGCGGCCGCAGTACGGCCAGCGGCGTCCCGTCGTCCCGTACGTCGAAGCCGCGCTCCCGGATCTGCCGGAACGGTACGAGGGCGAGGGCTTCGGTGACGGGCGCGCCGGTCGCTCCCTCGCCTAGCGGGATGTCCGCGAGCCGCTCCAGGTGCTCGACGTCTCCGACGAGGATCTCGACGACGGCCTCGTCCCGCCCGGGCGTGCGGCGGTGCAGCAGGGCGAACGGCGGGCAGGAGGGCTCGAGCAGTCGCTCGACGAGGGAGCTGGGGGATCGGTCCATGACGGCGGTTCCTTCCGGAGCTACGGAGGGACGGCCGGCCCGGCACACGCCGAAGGCCGCCCCTTGGGGCGGCCTTCGCGGTGAGAGTTCAGGAGGTACGCGCGATGAGGTGGGCCGCCGGCTGAGCGGGCCACCACCAGTTCTTGTTCACATGCGTGTACACGGCGGCCACCCTACCGGAAGGCGGCCCCGGCCGGCCGTCTCACAGGTCGGCGGCCCGGGCCGGCCGGGGCCGTCCCGCGGGTGCGGTACGGGGGAGGGGCGGTCCGGGAGTACCGTGGGCGGGACGACCGGCCCCCGACCGGGCCGCGCGTGACCAGCGGCAGAGTGTGACGATGAGCAGCCGCACCCCGCCGCCGATGAGCGGCCGTGAGTGCGCCGACGGAAGGACAGCTGTGCCCGGAGCCGAGACAGGTCACCGAACCCGGCCCCGGGAGAAGAAGCTGATGCTCTTCTCCGGCCGTGCCCACCCGGCCCTGGCCGGGGAGATCGCGCGGCGGCTGGACGTGGAACTGGTGCCGTCCAGGATCTTCGACTTCGCCAACGGCGAGATCTACGTCCGCTACGAGGAGTCGGTGCGCGGCGCCGACTGCTTTCTGATCCAGAGCCACAGCGACCCGGTCAACACGATGATCATGGAACAGTTGATCATGATCGACGCGTTGAAGCGGGCGTCGGCGGGCAGCGTCACCGTCGTCGTGCCGTTCTACGGCTACGCGCGGCAGGACCGGAAGCACCTGGGCCGCGAGCCCATCTCGGCCCGGCTGATGGCGGATCTGACGCACACGGCGGGCGCCGGCCGCATCGTCACCATGGATCTGCACACCAACCAGATCGTGGGCTTCTTCGACGGCCCCGTCGACCATCTCTTCGCCCTGCCGATCCTCGCGGACCACGTGGCCGCCCGGGCCGACAGGGACCGGCTCACGATCGTCTCGCCGGACGCCGGACAGGTCCGCCTGGCCGACCGCTGGTGCGACCGGCTGGGCGCCCCGCTGGCCATCGTGCACAAGCGCCGCTCGCGGGGCGCCGCGGACCGTACGGCCGTCCACGACGTGGTCGGGGACGTGGCGGGCCGGGTCTGCGTCCTGGTCGACGACATGATCGACACCGGCGGGACGGTCTGCGCGGCGGCCGACGCGCTGTTCGAGAACGGCGCCTCGGACGTCATCGTGGCGGCCACCCACGGCGTGCTGTCCGACTCCGCCGCGGACCGGCTGAAGCACTCGCGGATCAGCGAAATCCTCCTCACCGACACCCTGCCGGTGCCGGATGCGGTGGGACTGGACAAGATCACGGTGCTGTCGGTCGCCCCGCTGCTCTCCGACGCGCTGCGCGAGATCTTCGAGAACGGATCGGTGACCCGGATCCTGGAGTCGCAGTAACGGCACCGGCCTATGGTGCTCAACCGCTGTCCGGCGGTCGGGGGCCACTGCCACCAAACGCTGGCCGAGCGGGATATTCGGAGACCCGGGCCAGGCAACGCGAGGCGAAACGGCGTCACTCGGCTGCTCCTGGCGTTGCCCCGGTACGCGCCGCGATCCGGTCGAGCAACTGCTGGCCGGCGGCCTCGGCGTCGGCGTCGACCTCGATCCCCATCTGCTCACGCAGATACGTGCGGGCAGCTTCGCCCCGGGCCTTGAGCTCTGCTCGGTTCGTCGTGATGTAGGTCAGCCCCTCCGCCGGATTGCGGATCTTCGTGCCCCGTTCCTCGGTGTCCCGAGCCGGGCTGTGGTTGCCGTCGAGACCTTGATCCTGGCCGTCCGCGGCGTGGTTCGTACGGCTTCTCTCCCGCCGGTGGAGAAGGGCGTCGTCCCTGTGTCAGAAACCGGCTCCGGCGGCGGTGACGAAGGCCGCGAAGGCGGCGGGGGAGACGGTGAGGGCGGGGCCGTCCGGGTTCTTGGAGTCCCGGACGGCGACTATGCCGTCGAGGTCGGCGACCTCGACGCACTCGCCGCCGGTGTCACTGCTGTAGCTCGACTTGCGCCACTGCGCGCCGCCGAGCGCGGCGACTTCTACGCACTGGCCGCCTGTGTCGCCGCTGTGGCTGAACTTTCGCCACTGCGCGCTCGTCAGGTCATGGGTGCTCCCCATAGCGGTCCTCCATTACGCCGGCGATCAGTTCCGCCGAGTCTTTGGGGGACAAGGCGGCGGCCTGCAGCAGATCGTAACGGAGCGAACGAGCCTTGACTTCAGATGGATTGACGGTGGTCTGGCCTGAGTCGTAGCCCTCGTTGTAGGCCGCGTCTGCGGTGTCTTCGAAGCGGAGAATGGTGAACGAACCGGGCAGCCCAGCATGAGATCCAGCTGCGTACGGGAGTACTTGGATGTGCACCGAGTCGTTAGCGCGGTAGGACAACAAGCGGTCGAGTTGCCCTTGCATCACTGCTGCGCTGCCGATCGGCCGGTGTAGCACGGCCTCGTCCAGAATCATCCAGACCACCGGTGGGCTTGCTTGCTCCAGGGTGCGCTGGCGTTCCATTCGGGCCGTGATGCGCTCGTCGAGTCGGTCTTGCTGGAGAACGCCGAGGACGGCTCGCGCGTAGTCCTCGGTCTGGAGCAAGCCGTGGACCAGCTGCACCTGAAACGTGTAGATGGAGGTGGCCGCAGCCTCCATCTCGGCGTACGGCTGGAACCAGCCCGGCAGGGCGCTTCGGCTCACCAGGGGCCAGATGCGCAGCAGTGCGCCGTCCGCCCCCAGGGCCGCGTCCACCCGTTCCGTGAACTCCCGCGTCGGAGCCTTGCGGGCCGTCTCGATCTGACCGACGAGGGAGCCCGTGCAGTAGATGATGTCGCCGACCTGCCTCTGGGTGAGGTCGGCGGCCTCGCGCAGTCGGCGCAGCTCGGAGCCGTAGTACGCGAGTGCGGACGATCCCGGGTCGAGGTCTCGGATGTGTGCCACGCGGCCCCCTCTGCTCAATGCCCGCAACGGCGTGGCACGTTGTATTCGGAATGTAGCCGAGCGTAGTCACGGCCGGGCAGCCTTGTGGCGTGAATTCGACACCGACCACCGCACAGCCGGACGGCGCAATCGAGCGCGACACCGGCGCACACCGTCCCGCGCGCTACCGCGTCCCGCTGACCGTCACCGCCGAGGTTCCCCGGCTGGTGCGCCGCACCGTACGGGCGTACCTCGTCCTCTGGCAGCTGCGCGACCTGATCGACGCGGCCGAGCTGGCCGTGACCGAGCTGATCGGGAACGTCGTCAAGCATGTCCCGGACCGCAGATGCGTCCTCTCGGTGGAGTGGCGGCCAGGCGGGGTGCGGGTGGGGGTGGCCGACCGTTCGCCGGTGCTGCCCGCGCCGCCCCGCGCGGCCGGCCCGTACGAGGAGTCAGGCCGGGGCCTCGCGCTGGTGGCGCTCGTCACCCATGCGTGGGGCGTGCGCCCGGACGGGGACGGCGGCGGCAAGACGGTCTGGTTCGAGCTCGGCACCGACAGGATCACGACGTGATCGGCGGCGGGGGCGGCGCGCGGGCGCCGTACGGCGAACCGTTCGGTTCCCGGCGGTTCTCCAGGAGCCGCCATTGCGTAACACGCGGTGTTACGGTCGGCGGTATGGCGCCCAAGGAACGCTTCAGCATCAGCATGGATCCATCGCTCCGCGCGGCTGTCAAGGAGCATGCCGAGGCCATGGGGCTCGACGTGTCCGCCTATGTCACCGCCGCCGTGCGGCGGCAGATGGAAGAGGACTCCGTCGTCGCTCGGCGGTTCGCGAGCACCGACGCCGCGATCTCGGCGACCGAGGCGATGCCTGCTCCGGCGGAGTCCGGCGAACCGTTCGACGAAGCGGAGATCGCGGCGGCCCGCGCGGGGATCGCCGAGGCCCTGGCCCGCTCCTCGGAAGGCGCCGCGTGACGCCGGCCGTCTTCGTGTACGACACGGGGATGCTCTTTGCCCTCGAACGGCAGGAGTTGCCCGCCCGCCTGGCGCACCGGGCCCTGGCCGGGCGCGGTCATCCTCCGGTCGTACCGCTGCCCGTCCTCGCCCAGGCATGGCGGCCCGGCCGTTGGACCCCGCTCACCCGTGTCCTGCCCGAGTGCGTCGTCTTCGGCGCCCGTACCGAAGTCCCGTACGGGTGCGGCGTGTGTCAGGCGGGGCATACGGAAGGTGACGCGAAGAGAGCTGGGCACTTGCTCGCGCTGGCCGCGCTGCCCGGCGGGAAGCGGCCGGACGCGGTGGACGCCCTGGCGGTGGTCGTCGCGGCCAGGCACCCGGAGGCGGTGATCGTCACCTCGGACCCGGGGGACCTCTCGGCATACCGTGACGCTCTCGACAGTGGTGATGACGCCGTGCGGCTGCTCGCGGTGTCCGAGCTGGCGGACTTCGTGGCGGGGAAGTCCGTTCTCCGCTAGGTCGCGGCAGCTCCGGAGGAGTGCAGGCCCGTCACCGCGTCTCCGTCGCGCGGGACGGGCCCCTGGATTCGGCAGGGCAGGTCGGACGCGTGCTCGGGTCCGGGGCGGCTGCGCAGGATTCCGTGTGTTCCGTCTCAGATAACGGGCGAGGGGTGGGGCCCGGAGCGGAGCCACGTAATGTTGACACCGTGACCGTGAACGCTGAAACCACCGCCGGTGTCAATACCTGGCGAGACCTTCCCGCGGCGCAGCAGCCTGAGTGGCCCGACTCCGAGGCTCTGCGCGATGTGATCGCGGACCTCGAGTCGTATCCGCCGCTCGTCTTCGCGGGCGAGTGCGACCAGCTGCGCGCCCGCCTGGGAGCCGTCGCCAAGGGTGAGGCGTTCCTGCTGCAGGGCGGCGACTGCGCCGAGGCCTTCGACGCCGTGGGCGCCGACCAGATCCGCAACAAGCTCAAGACGCTGCTCCAGATGGGCGCCGTGCTGACCTATGCCGGCTCCGTGCCCGTCGTGAAGGTGGGCCGGATCGCGGGGCAGTACAGCAAGCCGCGCTCCAAGCCGGTCGAGACGCGGGACGGGGTGACGCTGCCGACGTACCGCGGCGACTCGGTCAACGGCTTCGAGTTCACCGAGGCGGCCCGGATCCCGGACCCGGAGCGGCTCAAGCGGATGTACCACGCGTCCGCCGCGACGCTGAACCTCGTACGGGCCTTCACCACCGGCGGCTACGCCGACCTGCGCCAGGTGCACGCCTGGAACCAGGACTTCGTGAAGAACTCGCCCTCCGGGCAGCGCTACGAGGCGGTGGCCCGCGAGATCGACCGCGCGCTGAACTTCATGAACGCCTGCGGGGCCGACCCGGAGGAGTTCAAGACCGTCGAGTTCTTCGCCTCCCACGAGGCGCTGGTCCTGGACTACGAGTCCGCGCTGACCCGTACGGACTCCCGGACCGGGGACCTGTACGACGTGTCCGGCCACATGGTCTGGATCGGCGAGCGGACCCGGCAGCTGGACGGCGCGCACATCGAGTTCGCGTCCCGGGTGCGGAACCCGATCGGCGTGAAGCTCGGCCCGACCACGACGCCGGAGGACGCGCTCGCCCTCATCGAGCGGCTCGACCCGGACCGCGAGCCCGGCCGGCTGACGTTCATCACGCGGATGGGCGCGGACAAGGTCCGCGACAAGCTCCCCACCCTGGTGGAGAAGGTCGCGGCCTCCGGCGCGCAGGTCGTGTGGGTGTGCGACCCGATGCACGGCAACACCTACGAGGCCGCGTCCGGGCACAAGACCCGCCGCTTCGACGACGTGCTCGACGAGGTCAAGGGCTTCTTCGAGGTCCACAAGGGCCTCGGCACCCACCCGGGCGGCATCCACGTCGAGCTGACCGGGGACGACGTCACCGAGTGCGTGGGCGGCGGCGACGAGATCTTCGTCGACGATCTGCACCAGCGCTACGAGACGGCCTGCGACCCGCGGCTCAACCGCAGCCAGTCGCTGGACCTGGCCTTCCTCGTCGCGGAGATGTACCGGGACCAGTAACACCGGGAGCGCCGGAACCGGGCCGGAGGGCGGGCCGCCGGGCCCGTTTCGCCAGGTCCCGGCGGCACCGGACCGGGAATTCCCGGGAACGCCACTGTGGGGCGCGGATCACATCGATCCGCGCCCCTCTTGTGTTGTGGGGGGCGCGCCGACGTGGGTAAGGTAAGGGTTACCTCACTGGTAAAGGCGACAAAGCGACGGAGGTGGACCGCGTGTACGTCTGCTCATGCTTCGGCATCACCGAGCAGCAGGTGCGTGAGCACGCGGGCTCCGGAGCCTGTACCCCGCGCCGGATCGCCTCCGCCTGCAAGGCCGGCACCGACTGCGGCGGCTGCGTACGGCGCATCCAGTCGCTGCTCGGGCGCGGCACCTGGGCGCCGGGCGAGGAGCCCGTGGAGCAGGGCCGGCCGTCGGGCCTCGAGCCCGGGGCGGTGCCGAGCGCGGCGACC
>DOWQ01000683.1:0-25609 GCA_003519485.1 Streptomyces sp.
CGCCCCGATGCCGACGGCCCGCCCGCAGGCCCCCGTCGCCCCGATCGAGGACGACGACCTGGACGTGCCCGATTTCATGAAGTAGCCGGTGGCTGGGCGCGTCGAATCCCGACGTTCCCGGGCCACGCGCTAGCCTTCCGATAACCGCTAATTTCAGGAGGCGACAGTGGGCGTTCGGAGCATTGCCGCGTGGATGGGGCTCGTCGACGACGGTCGTTACGACCGCGGTCATGACGAGCCCTCCGCGGAGCTCACCGACGACGTGTACGTCGACGAGGACGACGTCGACTACACCGAGGAGCCGAGCGAGGTGGCCCCCGTGCCGCAGGCCCGCCGGCGCCCCCGCGTGGCGGCCGTCCCTCCGAAGCAGCACGAACCGGAGGTGGCGGACTTGAGTCGCATCGTGAGTGTGCGTCCTCGTTCCTACAACGAGGCACGGGTCATCGGGGAGAACTTCCGCGACGGCGTGCCGGTCATCATGAACCTCTCCGACATGGAGGACGGCGAGGACAAGCGTCTCGTCGACTTCGCGGCGGGCCTCATCTTCGGGCTCCGCGGCAACATCGACCGCGTGTCCAGCAAGGTGTTCCTGCTCTGCCCGCGCGGGCTGGTGGTGGGGCCCGAGGACAAGGAGCGCATCGCCTCGGGCGGTTTCTTCAACCAGAGCTAGACTGCACGTCGTGCTTGCGTTCGTCCTCTGGTGGGTCATCACCGTCTACGTCTGGATCCTCCTCGCGCGGGTCGTCCTGTCCTTCGTCCCCCTGATGGTGCCCGGCTGGACCCCGCGGGGCGTGGCACTGGTCGTCGTCGAGGGCGTCTACACGGTCACCGATCCCCCCATCAACGGCCTTCGCAAGATCATCCCGCCGATGCGGCTGGGCAACGTCGCCCTGGACCTCTCCGTCCTGGTGCTCCTGCTCGGCCTGCAGCTGCTGCAGTCGATGCTGGCACTCCTGCCGTTGTAAAAGAAGCTAAAGCTGTGGTTGCGGGTGCGTTGGCCGGGCCCGCGGCGCTAGGCTAACCTGACCATCACTTGAATTCCCTGGAGAGTTTGGAGCGCAAATGAGCCTCACCCTTGAAGAGGTGCGTCGCGTACGCTTCCGCATGGCGCGTCCCCGCGAGACCGGCTACGCAGTCGCCGACGTCGACAACTTCATCGACAAGGTCGAGGAGAGCTTCGCCGCCTTCGAGAACGACCGCGACCTGCTCCGCCGCGAGCTGGAGTCGGCCGGGACGAACACCGGCGGCGCCGACAACTCCGCGGAACTGAACGAGGCCCGCGCCGCCATCGGCGCCAAGGACCAGGAGCTCGAGTCGCTGCGCGCCGAGCTCGAGCGCGCCCGCCAGGAAGCCTCCCAGGCGCGCCAGGAGGCGGACAACGCCCACGCCCAGGTCTCCGGCCGCGTCGACGAGCAGATCGAGAAGCTGAACGCGGCGAACCAGGAGCTCCAGCGCCGCAACGCCGAGCTCGAGGCCCAGAACGAGCAGCTCCGCAGCCAGCTCGAGACCACCCGCACCGAGCTCAACCAGGCCCGCAACGACCGGATCACCAACGCCGGAGGCCAGCCGCAGCAGATCACCGTACACGCCGCCGAGGACGCGGCCCCCGCGGTCACCCGCCTGCTGCAGATGGCGACCGACCAGGCCAGCACGCTGGTCACCGAGGCGGAGACCGAGGCGGCCCGCAAGATCGCGGACGCCGAGCAGCGCGCCACGGAGATCAAGACCGACGCCCGCACCCGCGCCGAGCGCATAGAGTCCGAGGCCCGCGTCAACGCCGAGCAGATGACGTCCGAGGCCGAGGCCCGCGCCTCCGTCCACGCCGTCTTCGGCCTGCTCAACTCCACGCCGCACATCGGCCGCACCGGCGCGCTGCCCGGCCGTACGGCGATGGCCACCCTGCTGCACCGCCTCGCGCGCGGCGCCTTCGCCGCCGCTGAGGAGGCCACCGTGACGGACGTCTCTGGACAGCCCGGGTGACCGCCGGGTAGCTTTCGCTGAGCAAGCGCTTAGAAACCGCAGTGACGGCGCTTGCTCCGACCGGCTCGGCGAGGCCGGCAGAGCGACCGGAGAGGGAGGCGTGCCGCAGATGCGTCGCACGGTGTTCAACGAGGACCAGGAAGCGTTCCGGGAGACCATCCGCGATTTCATCGCCGCCGAGGTCGTCCCCGTGCACGACGAGTGGCTGGCGGCCGGGCAGGCCCCCCGCGACTTCTACTACAAACTCGGTGAGCTGGGCGTCTTCGGCATCGAGGTGGCCGAGGAGTACGGCGGCGCCGGCGAGAGCAGCTTCAAGTTCCAGGCCGTGATCAGCGAGGAGTGCGCCCGCGCCGGCGTCAGCTTCGGCGGCAGCGGGGTGCACACCGGCCTCTGCCTGCCGTACCTCCAGGCGTACGCCACCGACGAGCAGAAGAAGCGCTGGCTGCCGGAGTTCGTCTCGGGCGCCATGATGTTCGCCATCGCCATGACCGAGCCGGGCACCGGCTCCGACCTGGCCGGCATGAAGACCACCGCCAAGCTCTCCGAGGACGGCAGTCACTACCTCCTCAACGGCGCCAAGACCTTCATCACCGGTGGCGTCCACGCCGACCGCGTCATCGTCTGCGCCCGGACCGCCCCGGCGACCCCCGAGGACCGCCGCGCCGGAATCTCCCTGTTCGTCGTGGACACCAGGTCCGATGGCTACGCCGTCGGCCGCAAGCTGGAGAAGCTCGGCCTCCGGACCTCCGACACCGCCGAGCTGTCCTTCAGCGACGTCAAGGTGCCGGTCCTCGACCTCCTCGGCGAGGAGGGCAAGGGCTTCTCCTACCTCGGCCAGAACCTGCCGCAGGAGCGCCTGGCGATCGCCATGGGCGCGTACGCTCAGGCCGCCGCCGCCGTCGAGTTCGCCAAGGAGTACGTGCGGGACCGCTCGGTCTTCGGCAAGTCGGTCGCCTCGTTCCAGAACACCAAGTTCGTGCTCGCCGACTGCAAGGCCGATGTGGACGCCGCGCAGGCCGTCGTGGACCGTGCCCTGGACGCGCACGACGCGGGCGACCTGACCGCCGCCGACGCCGCCTCCGCCAAGCTGTTCTGCACCGAGATCGCGGCGACCGTCATCGACAAGTGCCTCCAGCTGCACGGCGGCTACGGTTACATGATGGAATACCCGATCGCCCGCCTGTATGCCGACAACCGCGTCAACCGCATCTACGGCGGCACCAGCGAGGTCATGCGCACCATCGTCGCCAAGTCGATGGGCCTGTGAGGCGGCGGGCCACCGGCGCCGACGGCACAGACGGCACCGACGGGACCATCCGGACATGAGCGAAGCACTGCAGGGTCTCCTCGATCTCCTCGACCTGGAGCAGATCGAGGAGAACATCTTCCGCGGCGACAGCCACCGTTCCCTCGTGCCCCGCGTCTTCGGCGGCCAGGTGGCCGCCCAGGCGCTGGTCTCGGCGGGCCGCACCGTACCGGCCGACCGCGCGGCGCACTCGCTGCACGCGTACTTCCTGCGGCCGGGTGACCCGGGCGTGCCGATCGTCTACACGGTCGACCGCATCCGCGACGGCCGGTCCTTCACCACCCGCCGGGTGGTCGCCGTCCAGCACGGGAAGCCGATCTTCCACCTCTCCGCGTCCTTCCAGGCGTACGAGGAGGGGCTCGAGCACCAGGAGCCGATGCCGGCCGCGCCGGACCCGGAGTCGCTCCCGACGGCCGCCGAGATGCTGCCCCGGCACGCCCACTTCTTCAGCGACCCGGGCGTCGTCGACCGGCTGCTGGAGGTCCGCGCGGCGGTCGATCTCCGCTACGTCGAGGAGCCGCCGTACGCGACGGCCGCCCAGGGGCCGCGCGAGGCCCGGTCGCAGGTCTGGTTCCGTACCAACGGCAAGCTCGGCGGAGCCGTCGACCAGCCGCTGCTGCACGTCTGCCTGGCCACGTACGTCTCGGACATGACGCTGCTCGACTCGGTGCTGCTCGCCCACGGGCGCGGTGGCTGGGCGGCCGGCGACGTGGTCGGCGCGAGCCTGGACCACGCGATGTGGTTCCACCGGCCCTTCCGGGCCGACGAGTGGCTGCTCTACGACCAGCAGAGCCCGTCCTCCTCCGGCGGCCGGGGGCTGGGTCAGGCCCGCATCTACACCGCCGACGGGCGGCTGGCGGCCTCGGTGATCCAGGAGGGGCTGGTCCGCGTACCCCGGGCGTGAGCGGGCGTGATCGGGGCGGCCCCGGCGTGCTCGTGGGCCCGTACGCCGGTAGGTCCGTACGGCCTGCACCCGTACGGGCCGCAGCCGTACGCCCGTAGCCGCCCGTGGTGAGAGTGACGTGGCGCACCCGCGCGCGAGGAATGACGCAGCGGTATCCGGAGGTTGGCTCCGAATAGGCCGCGCCGATCCGAACGCGGCCGTCCGTCGAACGAAGGTCAGTGTTCCGATGCCCAGCAGCCCGGCCGCCCGAGCCATGGACGTGCTCGCCCGCCCCTTCTCCCTGGGAAGCCTCAACCTCGCCAACCGGCTCGCGATGGCGCCGATGACCCGCGAGTTCTCACCCGGCGGCGTGCCGGGCACCGATGTGGCGGAGTACTACGCCCGGCGCGCGGCGGGCGGAGTCGGCCTGATCATCACGGAGGGCACCTACGTCGACCAGGCGTCGGCCGGCACCAGCGCCCGCGTCCCCCGGTTCCACGGCGCGGACGCGCTCGCGGGCTGGGCCGGGGTGGCGGACGCCGTGCACCGCGCGGGCGGCAAAATCGTCCCGCAGCTGTGGCATGTGGGCATGGCGCGCGCCGCCGGCGCCCCGCCGGTCGCGGAGGCGCCCCGGATCGGCCCCTCGGGCGTACCGCTGGACGATTCGGAGCCGGGCCGCGCGATGACCGCGGAGGACGTCGACGAGGTGATCGCGGCCTTCGCCGCCGGGGCGGCCGCCGCTGAGGCAGGCGGCTTCGACGGCATCGAGCTGCACGGGGCGCACGGCTACCTCATCGACCAGTTCCTGTGGTCCGGCACCAACCTGCGTGACGACGGCTACGGCGGCGACCTCGCCTCCCGCAACCGGTTCGCCACCGAGATCGTGGCCGCCTGCCGCCGGGTCGTGTCCCCGGACTTCCCGATCATCTTCCGGATGTCCCAGTGGAAGATGGGCGCCTACGGGGCGAAGATCGCCGAGTCGCCGCAGGAGCTCGAAGCCGTCCTCACGCCGCTCGCCGACGCGGGCGTCGACGCCTTCCACGCCTCCACGCGCCGCTACTGGCTCCCGGAGTTCGAGGACTCGGACCTCAACCTCGCGGGCTGGGCGAAGAAGCTCACCGGCCGGCCCACGATCAGCGTCGGCTCGGTCGGCCTCGACAACGAGTTCATCAAGGCGTTCCAGGGCGAGCGGGGCGGGGTCACGGGCATCGAGCAGCTGCTGGACCGGCTGGAGCGCGACGAGTTCGACCTCGTGGCGGTCGGCCGCGCCCTGCTGGCCGACCCGGAGTGGGCCGCGAAGATCCTGAGCGGACACACCGACGAGCTCGACGCCTTCGACGCGAAGGCGCTCTCCACCCTGTACTGAGACGCCCCTTGTGCCCGGGCCGGGTCGGGATCCGGCCCGGGCCGTCGCCCCGTTCGGGGCCGACCCTGTCCGTACGGCTGCCGCGACTGTCGTACCGGAACTGAACCGAACCGAACNNCCGGAACTGAACCGAACCGGAACGGAACCGGTCCAGCGGGACCGGGAAGCCCGCGAGCGCTCCGGCGTACGGCGGGAACGGGCGTACGGACCGGCGGTCGGGCGGCCGTTACGCCGGCCCGTACGCCGGGTTCCGTTCCGGTTCCGCCCGCCGGCGTCTATACGACCGACAGGCCCGCCGCCGCCAGCAGGTACGCGGTCAGCGGGTCGTAGAAGCGCGGGTTGGTGACGTGGTCGTCGAGCGGCACCGTCACGGACAGGGTGCCCTCCGCCTCGCCCAGGAACAGGGCCGGGTCGTTGCAGTCCGCGAAGCCGACCGCGTCGATGCCGCGCTGCCCGGCACAGCCCGCCCAGCCGTGATCCGCGACCACCAGGTCCGGCAGCGGCAACTCCTCCCGCGCGAGCCCGTCGAGGATGGCGGCCATCGGCGCGGGGGAGTGGGTGTGCCAGAGGGTGGCGCCCCGCTCCAGCATCGCCACGTCGCAGAACTGGAAGACGTACCCCTCGTCGGCCTGCAGCCCGCCCGGGATCTCCACGATGTCGCAGCCCTCGGCCCGCAGCCCCGCCGCGACCCTGCGGTGCACGTCCAGCAGCCCGCCCGGGTGGCCGGTGGCGAACAGCACCCGCAGCCGCCCCTCGGCGGCCTTGCGCAGCACCGCCGCCGTACGGTCGAGCGCGTCGACCGTCAGCGCCGGGTCGATGGTGTCCTGGCCGGTGCGGTGCTCCGGGTCGTCCACGACGCCGCAGCGCTCAGCCATGACCGCCAGCACGTCCTGCTCGTCGCTCCACCGGTCGCCGAGTTCGAGACCGAGCCAGTAGTGGCGGTCGCCGTTCGCGAGCTTGCGGTAGTGGGAGAGATTGTTGTCCCTGGGAGTGGCGACATCGCCCGCGATCCGGGTGCGGACCAGGTGGTCGATCAGTTCGGCACGGCTGGGGGCGGGACTGGGTATCGGCATGCCGCCATTGTGCCCGCTGCCGGGACCGGCGGGCTGGCGGCGCCACCGGTCCGGGCGATCCGCGGCGTACGGTTTCCGGCTCTCTCCGTACGGCCCGCCGTCTGTCCTGTCCGGCCGCCCGGCTGCGGGGACCGCCCGTACGCACGGCGGCGTGATCCGGACCCGAACGCATGGCCTACCGCCCCGGACGGCTTCGCCGGCCCAATCCTGGACGTCATGTCGAAATCGGCCCGGCGCCCCCTCGGGAACGTCCATGTGCGGAATTCGCCGGCATGCCTAGGCTCGGGAGGGACCCCGAGCCGCCTACACGCCGAGAGGCAGTCGCATGACCTCAGCCGCCCGAGAGCCCCAGGACCAGCCCCGGGGCCCCGTCGACTCGTCCCGTGTCCCGCGCTACGCCGGGCCCGCGACCTTCGCGCGGCTGCCGCGGCTGGACGAGGTCGGCACGGCCGACGTCGCCGTGGTCGGCGTGCCCTTCGACAGCGGGGTCTCCTACCGGCCCGGCGCCCGCTTCGGCGGCAACGCCGTCCGCGAGGCGTCCCGGCTGCTGCGCCCGTACAACCCGGCGCAGAACGCCGCGCCCTTCGCGCTCGCGCAGGTCGCCGACGCCGGTGACATCGCCGCGAACCCGTTCAACATCGACGAGGCCGTGGAGACCATCCAGGCCGCGGCCGACGACCTCCTCGGCACCGGCGCCCGGATGATGACCCTCGGCGGCGATCACACCATCGCCCTGCCGCTGCTCCGCTCGGTCGCCCGCAAGCACGGCCCGGTTGCCCTGCTGCACTTCGACGCGCACCTGGACACCTGGGACACCTACTTCGGCGCCGAGTACACCCACGGCACCCCGTTCCGGCGTGCCGTCGAGGAGGGCATCCTCGACACCTCCGCGCTCTCCCATGTCGGCATCCGCGGCCCGCTGTACGGCAAGAAGGACCTGGACGACGACGAGAAGATGGGCTTCGGCATCGTCACCTCGGCGGACGTCATGCGCCGCGGCGTCGACGAGGTCGCCCAGCAGCTCCGCGAGCGCATCGGCGACCGCCCGCTGTACATCTCCATCGACATCGACGTCCTGGACCCGGCCCACGCCCCCGGCACCGGCACCCCGGAGGCGGGCGGCCTGACCTCCCGCGAGCTGTTGGAGATCCTGCGCGGCCTGTCCGACTGCCACCTGGTCTCGGCGGACCTGGTCGAGGTCGCACCGGCGTACGACCACGCGGAGATCACCTCGGTGGCAGCGTCGCACACGGCGTACGAACTGACGACGATCATGGCCCGCCAGATCGCCGCCTCCCGCCCGTAGGGGTCCCTCCCTGCCCGCATTCGAGGATTCCTGTCCCTTCCCTCTCAAAGCGAAGGAGGGGACAGGAACGCGAGCAGGGCTTGGCCGTCGGCTCGGGCGTCGTCATCGGCCAGCCGACGCCAAGCTGCGTGATGCGGGTCGTGAAGGGCGGTCGCCCAAGCGAGTCTCCTGCGGCCGCCATTGTCGAGTTGGGCTCTCAGTCCGAGAGAGCAGGGAGTTGCCGAGTGATTTCTCGGTCGAAGCTGCGGTTGGCGGAGGTCGCGAGCCTGCGGATCACCGCTGCGCGACAGCCTCGCTCAGGGTGCTGACGGCGCAGATGGCGCCGGCCGCACTACGGGCCTCGACACCTCGCTCGAGCCCATCGGGACCGGGCACGACGGTGAAGGTCTGTGGTCCCACCATGGGGGACACGAGCCGGTAGGTGTAGGTCCGGCCCATGAGGCCGATTCCTTCGCGGCGCAGGTGGTCGGCCATCATCAGGGCCTGCAACGGGCCGTGGACGACGAGGCCCTCGTACCCTTCACTGGCCACCCAGCCGAGGTCGTAGTGGATGCGGTGCGCGTTGTAGGTCAGCGCAGAGAACCGGAACATCATCCGCTCGTCGACGTCGAGACTCAGCGTCGGCCCTGCGGGCGGTGCGATCGGCTGCGGTGCGGGCGGCAGCGCGCCGGCACCGGGCACCCGGTAGACGATGTCCTGCTCCTCGCTGATCGCCAGCTCGCCCCCTTGGGTGATCTCCTGCAACACGGTGACGAAGGTCAGGGGCCCTGTACGTCCTTCCTTCTCGACGGTGTTGGCGATGGAGGTCACCTTCGTGGCCGGCTCACCGATGACCAGGGGTCGGTGCAGGGTGACACGCCCGCCCGCGAACATGCGGCGGCGGCCGGGCCCCGGTGGTGCCGGGATGCCGCTCGAGGGGTGACCGTCTGGCCCGAGCTCGGACTCGGGTCGCCGTTCGAGCAGGTACATCCAGTGCCACATCGGCGGCACGGGGTCGCCGGGCCCGTAGGGGACGGTGATGTCGAGCATGGCCGTGAGCGACTCGACCGACTCGGGGGCGATGACCTCGGTGCGGGTGCTGCTCGCGGGGGTGGGGGGCTGGGGCGTGCTCATCGGTCAGTGATCCCTTCGTCGCAGGATGTTCTCGGTGCGGGCCAGGACGGGCCGGTCGACCATGTCGCCATCGATGCGCAGGGCTCCGTGACCGTCGGCAGAGGCCTCCACGGCGGCGAGCACGCGCTCGGCCCAAGCGGCTTCCTCGTCGCTGGGCCGGTAGGCGGCGTGGGTGGGCTGGACCTGGCGCGGATGGATGAGCAGCTTCCCGGTGAGGCCCAGCTCGAGCGCGTGCGAGAGGTCATCGTCCAGGGCCCGACTGTCGTCAAGGGCGACCGTGACCCCGTCCACGGGCCCGGGCAGGCCGGCAGCGCGGGAGGCCTGCACCAGCGTCGACCGGGCATGCAGCATCGCCTGGTGAGTGGGTGCCGCACCGAGGTCGACGGCGTAGTCGAGGTGGCCGAAGGCCAGGCGCGCCACGCCCTCGGCCGAGGCCAGCTGCGCTGCACGCTGCACGCCGACGGCCGTCTCCAGGAGCGGTACCACCGGAACGCCGAGGTGCTCGGCCAGGTCGGACACGTCTTTGGGGTCCTCCGCCTTCGCCACCACGACCGCTAGCAGCGCGCTGCGGACGTCGCCTCGCTCGACGACCTCCCTGAGGGTCGCGACGTCGAGGTCGTGGTCCGCGGTGCCCACCGCGTTGACGCGCACCGCGGCCCGACCTCCTGAGGCGAGCCACGCCGCGACGGCTTCTCGGGCGGGGATGCGTCGGTCGGGGGCGACGGCGTCCTCGAGATCGATGATCACGACGTCGGCCTCGGCGGCCACCGCCTTGTCGAACCGATCGGCCCGGTCACCCGGCACGAAGAGGAAGGAACGAGCCTCCTGCACCCGCTTCATGGCCAGCTCCTGGTTCGCCCTCATATGGGATCCACGTTGCCGCGCTTGACGAGCTGACGGGCGATGACGTTCTTCTGGATCTCGTTGGTGCCCTCGCCCACGATCATCAGCGGCGCGTCGCGGAAGTAGCGTTCCACGTCGAACTCCGTCGAGTAGCCGTATCCGCCATGGACGCGGATGGCGTCGAGTGCGATCTCCATGCCGATCTCCGACGCGAACAGCTTCGCCATTCCGGCCTCCATGTCGGCGCGCTGGCCGGCATCGAAGGCGCGCGCCGCGTGCAGGGTGAGCTGGCGGGCGGCGACCAGCTTGGTGGCCATCTGGGCCAGGTAGTTGCCGATGGACTGGTGCTTCCAGATCGGCACACCGAACGCCTCGCGCTCCTGGGAGTAGCGCAGCGAGTCCTCGAGCGCCGCGCGCCCGACGCCGAGGGCGCGGGAAGCCACCTGGAGGCGGCCCACCTCGAGGCCCTTCATCATCTGAGCGAAGCCGGCACCCTCCTGCTCGCCGAGGAGGTTCCCGACCGGCACCGTCATGGCGTCGAAGGCCAGCTCGCAGGACTCCACGCCCTTGTAACCCAGCTTGGGCAGGTCGCGGGAGAGGTGGAAGCCGGGCCGGCCCTCGTCGCCCTCCTTCTCGACCAGCAGGATGGAGATGCCCTTGTGGCGCGGGTGGGCCTGTGGATCGGTCTTGACCATGAGCGCGATCAGGCCCGCCTTGCGGGCATTGGTGATCCACGTCTTGGAGCCGTTGACGATGTAGTGGTCCGCGTCCTCACCGGTGCCGCGACGTGCGGTGGTGCGCATGGCCTGCAGGTCGGAGCCGCCGCCGGGCTCGGTCAGGGCCATGGTGGCGCGCAGCTCGCCGGTCGCCATGCGAGGCAGGTAACGGTCCTTCTGGGCTTGCGTGCCGTAGCTGAGGATGAGCTTGGCGACCACGGTGTGGCCCCCCATCGCCCCCGCGAGGCTCATCCAGCCGCGCGCCAGCTCCTCGGTCACCAGGCAGTACGCCGGCAGCGACACCTGCGCCTCGCCCCATGGCTCGGGGATCGCCAGGCCGAAGACACCCATCTCCTTCATCGCATCGATGAGCTCCTCAGGGTAGGTGTTGGCGTGCTCGAGCTCGTGGACGACCGGCTTGACCTGCTTGTCGACGAACTCACGGACCAGTCGGACGATCTCGACCTCGTCCTCGGAGAGCAGCTCGGTGGTCATGGTTTCCTCTTTCGGTGTGCCATGTGCCGTGTGCCGGGCGGGCAGGGCGGCGCGGTCGGGAGTGGTCAGTGGGGAGTGGTCAGGAGGTGGCACCCAGGTGGGTGCGCAGCAGGCGCGCGCCGGTGGCCCAGGTGAGATCCGAGGGCGTCAGGTCCTCGATCCCGGCCGGCGCGATGCAGTCGGCGACCTTGGCCGTCATCTCCTCCGGTGTGGGCGGGTTGCCGGGTGAGCCCGGCGGGAGGTCGAGGGAGCCGCGCAGCGTGTGTCCGTCGCGCAGCTCGATCTCGACCTCCACCGACCCGTCGAGCAGGCCATCGCCCTGGCCCGCAGGGAGGTGCACGTCCGTGAGCCCCACGAGCCGCTCCACCTCGTCGCGGCGAACCGCCTCGTCGCTGAAGGCCCAGAACCCCGAGTGCTCGTCGAGCAGTGCGGTGGCAACGGCATACTCCAGGCTGAACTTGGCCTCGAGCCCGGTCTTCGGGCGGTGGTGCACGAGCGGCGTGACAGTGCCCCGCGGCGTGGTCACGCGAACGGCGACGACGTCCTCGGGGCGAAGTGCACCCAGCGTGTGCCGCAGCGCGCCGATCGGCCGTTGCAGGGCGTAGCACGCCGGGTACACCTTGATCGCCAGGCCGCCGGGCACCATCTGGGCGTCGCTCGAGGGGTCGGTGACGAGTGGGTGCCCCGGGTCGCCGCCGAGCAGGTCAATCCAGGCCTCGACCGCACGCAGGTCGGCGGTGGCGCCCGCCGCGGCCAGCCGGGCTGCCTGGATGCCGGCCTGGGCGGCCATGCCCACCTGAAGGCTTTTCGCGTCGGTGCCGAAGGCGCGTTGCACTCCGCCGGAGGCGGGGATCGCGAGGGCGATGGCACGGCTGATCTGCTCCTCTGACAGGCCCCACGCGACGCCGGCCACGACGGCGGCCGCGGGCACGCCCGCCGTGGTCGTGGCGTGCCAGCCCCGCGTGTAGTGCCGCCAGCCGAGGGCAGTGCCGAGGCGCGCCATCACGCCCGCGCCGGCGAGGTAGGCCCGCATCGCGAGCTCGGGGTCATCGCCTCCCGTGGCCAGGGCGACCGGGACGCAGATCGTCGAGATGTGCGTCGTCGACGGGAGGTGCAGGTCGTCGAAGTCGATGACGTGGGCCAGCGTGGCCCAGCGGGCGGCGTCCCCGTCCAGGGCCGCGGTTACCTGCCGGATCGGATGGGCCCGGGCAGCCAGCGCGACGGCCACGGTGTCGAGCAGGCCGCGATCTGCCAGCGCCCGGTCCGCATCCTCTGGCACGGTGTCGACGGCCCAGGTGGCCAAGGTGCTGGCGATCACGGCGCCCCACCCACGCTCGCGTCGAGCCCGAGCTCGGCGAGCACGGACTCGGTGTGCTCGCCGACCGCCGGAATCGGACCCATGACAGGCACTTCACCCTGGAGGGTGGCGGGCGGCAGCAGCGCACGCAGGGGGCCGACCGGCGAGCCGTACTCGGCCCATCGGTTTCGCGCCTCCAGCTGGGGGTGCGCGGCGAGGCCGGCCATGTCGCGCAGGAGCGCGTTGGCGATCCCGCTCTGCTCCAGCGTGGCCGCAACCTGCTCGGCGGTGCTCTCGGCGAAGGCGCGCTCGATCTCGCCGATCAGGTGGTCGACGTTCTGCACCCGCAAGGAGTTGCGTTCGAACCGCGGATCGGTGGCAAGGCCCGGGTTGCCCAGGACATCCGTGCAGAACGTCTGCCACTCGCGCTCGTTCTGGATGCCGAGGAACACCTGCTGGTCGTCCCCGCAGTGGAACGGGCCGTACGGTGCGATCGCCGCGTGGCGGGCGCCGGTCCGGCGTGGCGGGGTGCCCCCGTAGCTCGTGTAGTTCAGCGGGAAGCCCATCCACTCGGCCAGCGCTTCGAGCATCGAGACCTCGACGGTGGCACCCTCTCCGGTGCGCTCGCGTCGGAGCAGGGCGGTGAGCGTGCCCGTGTAGGCGTACATCCCGGCCGCGATGTCTGCGATGGACACGCCCACCTTCGACGGCTCCTCCTCGGTGCCGGTGATCGAGACCAGGCCGGCCTCGCACTGGACGAGCAGGTCGTAGGCCTTCTTCTCGGTGTAAGGGCCCCCGTTGCCGTAGCCGGAGATGGACACGTGGATCAGTCGGGGGTTGAGGGCGCGCAGGTTCTGCGCGCCGAAGCCCAGTCGCTCGGCGGCTCCCGGCGCGAGGTTCTGCACGAAGACGTCGGCCTCTTGGACGAGGGCCCGGATTGCTCTGCGGCCGAGGTCGCTCTTAAGGTCGAGGCAGACTGACTCCTTCGAGCGGTTGAGCCAGACGAAGTGGCTCGACAGGCCGCGCACGGTCTCGTCGTAGCCGCGGGCGAAGTCGCCCGTTCCCGGCCGCTCGATCTTGATGACCCGGGCGCCCAGGTCCGCGAGCTGGCGGGTGGCGAAGGGAGCGGCTACGGCCTGCTCGAGGGACACGACGGTGACCCCGTCAAGAGTGTTCACGGTTGACCTTTCCAAGAGATGCGGCCATGTTGCAAAGGGCCGTACCGTTGCCAACGGATTGGTGCGCGACTCGGATTCACGGGGCGGAGGTATGCCGCGTCCGTCGCCGACGGACGCGGCATACCCCCACGCCTAGGGCACCAGGGCCAAGGAGAGCCACGGCAGGTAGGTGACCAGAAGGAGTGCCAGGAGGAGCACCGCGGCACTCGGCAGCGCCGCCTTGGCCACCCTGAGGACCGACATCCCGGAGAGCCCGGACGCGACGAACAGGTTGAGACCGAGGGGTGGTGTGATCATCCCGATCTCGAGGTTCATCACCATGATGATGCCCAGGTGCACCGGGTCCACGCCCATCGTCAGGCCGACCGGGAGGAGGATCGGCGCCAGGATGAGCAGGGCGCTGCTGGTCTCCATGAAGGCACCCACGATGAGCAGCAGGACGTTGACGATCAGGAGGTACTGCCATGGGGCCAAATCCATCGTGACGATGATCTCGGTGACCTGAAGCGGGATGCGCTCCGAGGCCAGGACGAAGGTGAACAGGATGCCGTTGGCGATGATGAACATGATCATCGACGAGGTCTTCGCCGAGGCGAACAGGACCTTGCCCAGGTCTCTCCACTGCAGCTCGCGGTAGAAGACCATCGACACGAGCAGGCTGTACGCAACCGAGGCTGCGGCGGCCTCCGTCGGCGTGAAGAAGCCCCCGTAGATACCGCCTAGGACGATCACGGGAAGCATCAGCGACAGCAGCGCGTCACGCAACGCTCGCCGGCGGAAACCCCGGGGCATGGCCTGCAGCTGGTCGCCGGCACCGTAGTTGTGCCGGCGAGAGATGAAGACCGCCATGGCCAGCAGCATCAGGCCGGCCACGATCCCGGGCAGGATCCCGGCGACGAACAGGTCACCGATGCTCGTCTCGGTCGCGATGCCGTAGACGATCAGGGGGATCGACGGAGGAATGAGGATGCCGAGCGAGCCGGAGGTGGCGATCAGGCCGGTGGAGAACTGCTTCGGGTAGCCGGCCTTGATCATCGCCGGGATGAGCAGCGTCCCGACCGCCACGACCGTTGCCGGGCTCGAGCCCGACACGGCCGCGAAGAACGTGCAGGCGAGGACCGCGGTCATCGCCATGCCACCGCGGTACTGGCCCACGAGGGCGTTGCCGAACTCGGTCAGGCGCCGACTGATCCCGCCTCGGGTCATGATGTTGGCGGCGAGGATGAAGAACGGGATCGCCATCAGCGGGAAGCTGTTGAGCGCGTTGAAGAGTCGCTCGACGACCTGCGTCAGCGGAATCGTCGTGAAGTAGTAGAGGTAGGCGAAGGACGTCAGGCCCAGGGCCATCGCGATGGGCGCCGAGCTGAAGAGCGCCAGGGCGAGGATGACCAGCAGGGCGACCAGCTCGGTGCTCATCGTTCCTTTTCCTCGTCGTCACGGGGACTGGGGTCGTACTTGTGGCGGTCGACCGGGTGGTGCCGGTGCGAATCCTCGTCGAGGAAGAGGACGTCCTGGAGGCTTGCGCCCTCGCCCGTGGTGATCGCCTCGTGTGATGCGCGGACCTCGTCGACGGTCAGACCCGTGGCCTCGGCCTCCGACTTGAGGGCCTCATCCGGGTCGCTGACGAGCGTGCCGTACTTCCAGATGCGCCAGAGCATCTCGATCGCTCGCAGGAACATCAGCGTCATGCCGAGGGGCACCGCGAGCTCGACGACCCAGAGCTGGACCTTGAGGACGGGGGTCACGGTGGTGCGCGAGAAGGGCTCCATCAGGAGCATCCACCCCAGCACGGACATGAGGCCCAGGTAGATGAGGGTGACGATGCCGCCGACGAGCGACAGCCACTTCTTGCCCCGCTCCTTGAAGAAGACGCCCAGGATGTCGACGCTGACGTGCTCGTTGTGGCGCAGGGTGATGACGGCGCCGATAAAGGTCGAGAAGATGATCAGGTAGATCACCGCCTCCTCGGTCCAGAACCACGCCTGTCCGAACTGGCGGATGATGATGTTCGCGATGGAGATGAGGGCGGCCAGGCCCAGGGTGCCGGCGGCGAGCACGTTCTCGACGCTGGTGAGTGCACGATCCAGATGCTTCACGATCACCTCTGGTGGGACAGCGGGGGCGCCGGGTCGCGGCGCCCCCGCTGGATGAACAGGTTCAGCTCTTCTTGGCGAGGAGCTCGTCGATGATGCTGTCTCCGACGACCTTCCGGTACTGCTCGTAGATCGACGGGACCACGATCTTCTTGAAGGCGTCCCGCTGCTCGGGCGTCAGGACGTTGATCTTCGTCTTGCCAGCGGCCTCGATCGCCTTCTTGGAGGCGTCGTTGACCGCGACGGCGTTCTCGCGGTTGTAGGTCGACGCCTCGTCGGCCACCTTGACCAGGATGTCCTGGAGGTCCTTCGGCATGCTGTTGAAGAACTCCGTGTTGACCACGCCGATGTAGCCGATGTAGCCGTGGTTGGACTCGGCGATGTTCGACTGGACCGTGTGCATCTTCTGCGACTCGATGTTGGAGTAGGTGTTCTCACCGCCGTCGATGACGCCCTGCTGCAGGGCCGAGTACACCTCGGAGAAGGCGATCGCCTCGGCGTGGCCACCCCAGGCCTCGATCTGGGACTTCAGCACGTCCGAGGGCTGGATGCGGTACTTCTTGCCCTTCATGTCAGCGGGCGACTGGGTGAGGTTGTTGGAGTGGATCTGCTTCATCCCCGAGTCCCACAGGCCGAGGACCTTCATGTGCTTGGACTCGAGGTCCTTGTTGCTGAAGATCGCCTTGCCCACCTCGGTGTCCGGTGCGGCGACGGTGGGTATGTCCTCGGGGCCGTCGAAGAGGAACGGCAGGTCGAGGACCTGCAGGGCCGGCGCGACCGTGGTGAACTTCGCCGATGCCGGAGCGAGCATCTGGACGGAGTTCTGCTGGATCGCCTGCATCTCGTCCTTGTCGCCGTAGAGCGACGAGTTGGAGTAGACCTCGACGTTGATGCGACCGTTGCTCCGCTTCTCGAGCTCCTTCTCGAACCACAGGGCGGCCTTGCCCTTGGGTGTGGAGTCCGTGGTGACGTGCGAGAACTTGAGCGTGTACGTCTTGCTGTCACCGGTGGCGCCGGCTTCGCCGCTCCTCGCGCCGCTGCAGGCGGCGAGGCTGAGGGCTGTGACCACCGCGACTCCGGTCAACATGTGCAGACGGGTGCGCTTCATGAAGGGTTTCCTTTCCTGGAGGGGTGCACCGTCGACGACGGGGCTGGGGAGGGTAGGCGTCCTAGGTGAAGCCGGTGGGTGTAGTGCTCGGGGAGGAAGTAGGAGACGGCCCACTCGACGGCTCGGCCACTCACGTCGAAGTAGAGCCGCCCGATGTGGAGCAGGGCGTGGCCCTCTGGGCAACCGAGACGCTCGGCGTCGACGGAGTCGGCGGCGCGCGCCGTCATCGACTGGTCCGCACCGCTGATCTGTATGCCGCGCGCGGCTAGCGCCCCGATCACGGTGTGGGTGGTGCGCGCGCCGACCTCGGTGAAGACCTCCTCGTCCTCGATGAGGCGGCCGATCTCCGGGGGCAGGTGGACGGACGTGTGGCAGAAGATGGTGCCCTCGTGCCGGCGCAGAAAACGCATCCCGTACATGAGGCGGCCCTCGAGCTGGAGCTGGGAGGCTGCCAGCGGGTTGAACGTGCCCATGAGCGGCTCCACGATCTCGAGCTCCGTGTCAGTGGAGAGGGCAAGGAGGTCGTCGACCGTCTCGAAGGGCCGTCGGTACCGCAGGTGGCTCGGCGTGATGAAGGTGCCGCGACCGGGGACCCGGTAGACCAGGCCCTCGTTGACGAGGTCGAGGTAGGCGCGCCGAACGGTCTGGCGACTGACGCCGAACCGCTCCCCGAGCTCCCCGTCGGTGGGGAGAGCCTGATCCTCCGTCCAGTGCTGCTCTTGGATACTTTCGCGGAGATAGGTGGCGAGGCGCCGATAGCCGGGCTCGCCGACGCGGCGCACCTTGCTCGTCACGGGTTCTTCTCCTCCACCGGTCTTGACGGTGCGTCGAGGGTCCACCGCCGTTGGCATGGTGGTAGACCATGCCAAAGGGCACTACATTTCGTCAATGGCCTGTAGAACCAATGTTTGTCCTCTGCCCCGGGAGGCCACATGGCTGCGATCGGTGAGGGTCCTCACGGGGGATCGTCCTCCCGGGCCGCACCGCCGTCGGGTGTGGCCCGAACGATGCTGGGCGCCAGCGCGCTCACGACCCAGGGCGCGATACCGCCCTTCCTGCTCGGTTCTCATGAGTGCCATGGGGTCGGCGGGTAGGGAGAGCAGGAAAGCCAGATCACGGTAGTGCCGCTCGGGCGAGACGGTCTTGATGCTCACCGCGGCAGCCTTCGCCACGATGGCTCCCAAAAGGCTCGGGCGGCGGATGCTGCCTGTTCGCTGTCCCAGCCGCACGCCTACGGATTCCGTCCGTTGCACCGCTTGGCGACCGCCCGGCAATCGAGCGTGCGGCCGGGCGGAGTGGTGGTGAGATCGGCGAGAGGGCCCAGGTCGTCAGGGGCCAGCAAATCCACTACCAGTCTCGCCGGACCCTCACCGCGAACGTAGCGGTGCAGCAGGTTGCCCTGCGGAGACATACCGGCAGGAGCGAACCCGAGCTGTTCCAGAGCGGTCACCAAGCGACGCAGGCTCTGCTGGTCCGATTGGACATCGGCGAGGACGTCCAGGTCGGCACTGGCCGCAGGAGGCGTCCTTCCGTGCTCCAGACCGTGCAGGAGCACGGATCTGCCCGCCGATGAGTGACCATGCGTCCGGAAGCCGTTCCGAGAGGTCGAGCAGCCCCCCACAGCTGCACCAGCGGACGCGTGAACAGGTCCGATTCCAGTCGGACGTGTGGCGCGGCAGCGGTCACATCCGCCCCTCTCCAGGTGGGGCAAAGCGAGCAAGCAGCGGTTGCAGCATCCCGATCGCTGCCGCGTCCGCGCGTCCTTCGCGGAGGTCCAGGAGGTCGGAGGCGACAACTGGCGCGGGAGCGTCGTGTCCGTTCCGGCCTTGGCCGGAAGCCGGCACGAGGGCCGGCCATGCGTCGGCCGGCGGAATACGGACCAGGAGAATGCCTCGTCGGCTGTCGCGGATCATTCCGAACCCCTGTTCCAGCTCACTCAACCTGGAAGGGTGGACATAGATCTCCACGTGCCCAGGTGCCACGTAGTCGGCCGCGAGCTGTGCGGCGGCTCCCGCTCCGCCCTGGACGACACCGGGAGCAGCCGAAACAGCTGCCAGCACGCCCGAGTGCACCCGGTACCGGCGGGCTTCCGCCCGCGCCGACAGGAGCTCCTGAAGACGGCGTGCCGGCAGCGGCTGGTGCGCTGCCATGTAACGAAGGCGTGCCCGGAGACGGGATTTCTCCGGATCGGAAAGGCCGACCGCCGGGCGGTCGGCGAGTATGGCCAGCAGTCCCCAGGCATTGCGGGGCGACAAGGGTCTTCCGGGGTTGACTGCGTGATTCTTCCGGTCACGAACGCTGTCCCCGTCCAGCAGCCAGCGGTTGCTGATCCGCTGACCCCGGAGTTTCCCCGCGCCCACCAACTGGCGAACGCGGGAGTCGTCCACATCCAGAATGGCGGCTGCCTGCTGCACCGACAGCAGCTCCATGACTCTCCTCCTTGTGGGTAATCTCCTGCTGCCAGGAGAGAAGCCGCAATAAGTATCCATCGAGAACGGCCTTGCGGCTTCCTTCCCGCAAGCAGGAGGGAAGCCGCAAGTAGGGGCGGGCCTGATGCCCGGCTGAGGCCTCATCGGCCTCCGACGCGGAGTTCGAACCACACGCTCTTGCCGGTCGGCGGCCGCCCGCCGTGCCAGACAGTGCCCCAGGCATCGGCGCACGCCTGTACGAGCATCAGCCCGCGCCCGTGCTCCGCCGCCTCCGGCGCGGCCATCGCCCGTTGGGGCCAGGGCATCCCGCAGGGGTCGTCGTCCCGTACGGATACGCGCAGCCGTCCGGCCAGGAGCGTTGCCTCCAGCGTCAGTTGGGTGACCTTTGTGTGGAGGTGGACGTTCGACACGACCTCCGAGACGAGCAGCCGTGCCATGTCGACGAGCGCGATGTGGCCGGTGGCGGCGAGCAGCCCCCCGAGCATGTCGCGGGCGACCTTGGCCGTCTCGGGGATGTTCGGGGCTCGCATCGCGTACGAGCGAAGGGGTGCTTCGGGCGAGGCGGCGCGGGTCAGTGCGGCCATGGGGCGCTCCGTGGGTTCGGGCGAGTGCTGTCGGCACCGCCGCGCTCGCCACCGTGGCTCTGCCGTCCCGCAGGCGCGGGCGACCGCACTGCGGATTGACGTGCGTAGCGGTACAGCCACGGAAGGTAGTCGACATGTATTCTCCGGGGCAAGGGTGTTGCGGACCCAGTCATCCTCACGAGTGGACTCGTGCTATAGGTACGCGCAAGACTTTGGAGACTCCCGGAGAGAGGACCAGTCCCGCCATGCCACCGAGGGACAACCCGACGGCCCGACAGGCACGCCTGGGCGCCGAGTTGAGGAAACTTCGGGAACGTGCGGGCCGACCGGCTCGTGAGGCCGGTGGGCTGCTGGGGGTCGATCAGGCGAAGATCAGCAACATCGAGTCGGGGCGCATCGGTGTGAGCGAGGAGCGCATTCGCCGACTAGCGGCGTTCTACTCCTGCGCTGACGCCGCCCTCGTCGACGCACTGTGCGCCATGGCGCGTGAGCACCGCGGGCAGTTCTGGTGGGACGAGTACCGGGGGATTCTCGCCCCGGTCTTCCTGGACATCGCGGAGTTGGAACATCATGCCGTCCGTATGCAGTCCATGCAGACTCTCTCGATTCCCGGTCTCTTCCAGACCGAGGAGTATTCGCGTGCGCTCTTCAGCGGTGTCGTCCCACCGTTGCCCACTGACGAGATCGACGCACGAGTCGAACACAGATGGAGACGGCGCGGGGTTCTTGAGCGCGAAAATCCTCCGCCTTACGAAGCGATCGTTCACGAGGCGGCGTTGCGCATGAGGTTCGGCGGCCGGAAGGTTGTCCGGGCCCAGCTGGAACATCTTCTGGAGGCGGCTACGTGGTCGACGGTGACGGTGCGCGTACTCCCGTTCACCGTCGAACGGTTCATCGAGGTGACTCAGCCCTTGCTCTATGTGGAGGGTGCGGTACCCCAGTTGGACACCGTGCAGATGGACAGTCCCTTTGGCGGTCGTTATCTGGATGCGGAGGCGGAACTCCAGAAGCACCGCACATTGCTCGACATCGCACGGAACCTGTCGTTCGGGGTGGCGCAGTCCCGTCAATTCATCCATCACATCGCGAGGGAACTGTGAGTGTGGCAGCCATGGACATACCCATTCAGTGGCAGAAGTCTTCCTTCTCCGGCGGGGAGGGACCGAACTGCGTTGAGGTCGCGCGCCGGGGCGGCGGTGTCCTGATACGTGAGAGCGAGGATCCGGGTGCTGTTCTCGCGGTCACCCGTGCGTCGCTCGCGGCGTTCATCGCTGGCGTGAAAGCCGGCGGGCTCGACCGCCCGGCGGGCTGACCGGGATGCCCGCCGACGGCCGGATCGCCGTGCCCGAGGCGCTGGCCGCCGCGCACAGCAGGTACAGCGGTGCGGCCGACCGGGCCTGGAGTGCCGCGCTGCCCGAGCTGGCCGCTGCGTACCTCGAACGCTGGGAGCTGCGGCGCGACGGTCCCGTCACGCACGGCATGGTCGCTCTCGTGCTGCCGGTGCACTGCCCCGACGGCACTCCGGCCGTGCTCAAGCTCCAGCCGGTGGACGAGGAGACCACGGGCGAGGCGGACGCCCTGCGAGTCTGGGACGGCGACGGCGCCGTACGGCTGCTGCGGCACGATCCGGACACCGGTACGACGCTGTTGGAGCGGCTGGACCCGAGCCGTACGCTCAGCGCCGTGCCGGACGACCTGGCCGCCCTCCGGACCCTCGCCGAGCTGCTCGCCCGGCTGACCGCGCACCCCGCGCCGTCCGGAATGCGGCGGCTGGCGGATGTCGCCGCCGGGCTGCTCGACCGGCTGCCCGGCGCGCTGCCCGCCCTGGCCGACCCGGCCGAGCGCCGTCTGCTGGCGGACTGCGCGGCGGCCACGCGCGAGCTGATCCACGAGAGCGGCGACCGGCTCCTGCACTGGGACCTGCACTACGAGAACGTCCTCGCCCCGCTCCCGGGATCCGGCCGCGAACCCTGGCTCGCCATCGACCCCAAGCCCCTCGAGGGCGACCCGGGCTTCGAACTGTTCCCCGCTCTCTGGAACCGCTGGGACGATGTCGTGGCCACCGGCGACGTGCCGCGCATGGTGCGCCGCCGCTTCGATCTGATGACCGAGACCCTCGGCCTGGACCGCGAACGGGCGCGCGGCTGGACCCTCGCCCGCGTTCTCCAGAACGCCGTCTGGGACGTCGAGCACGGTGCGGCAGCCCTCCAGCCGGTCCAAGTGGCCATCGTCGAGGCGCTGACAGACCGCTGACGTGACACCCGCGCCAACGGGCCCCGTATTCGCCCCGAACAGCACCGCCCATGGTGCGAGCCGCTGGAGGACGACCAGGGTGAGGGGCGAGGGGAGGGAGTCGGCAGATGTCCTCTTCAGGATTGCCACATCTGTGCGTGCGGTCGCCAAATCAGTCCGGCCACACTGCCGGTGAGGACCGGGTCGGCGAACGCTGCGACCGTCGACAGGGTCTGTTCGAAGGACCTCGGCAACCGGTCGTCCAGACGCTGCTTGTGCACCCAGGCAGCCCACCTGCGCTGCGCCAGCTCAGGGAAGCCGTCAAGTTCCGGGAGCAGTGGTTGCAGTGTTGTGTTCCGATGAGCGGCCACCGCCCCCATCGAGGCGGTCAGTTCATCGCCGTTGACGCCATGCCGGGCAGCAAGCAGGTACACGTCGGCAAAGTCTCGCCACCTGGTGTTGACCTCGCCGCGCTCCCTCATCGTGACGATTTTCTCCGCGTGCACCATCGCCAGGGGATAGCCGAGCAGGGAGAGAACACCTCCGCGCAAGCGCGGCAGGACGACATTCCTGGGACGAGGAATCACCGGGTCCCCGACGTTCACATCCACGTGGAAGACCACGCGAGCGCTCGCCAGTTGCACTGTCATGACCACACGTACGCCGTTGTACTCATCCTCGTCCCTGATGACCTCTGCACGGGCCTGATCCGCGTCGAAGACCAATCCGTCCTCGATCGGATGCGTGGCGATGCTGCGGACAGCGTCCAGGACCGCTTCAGGCGTTGCCGCGAGCTGATCGGCTCGGAGATCCACGTCACGGGTAGGGCGACGCATCTCGTATGCGGCCAACAGCACACCGCCTTTGAGGACGAATCGGTTTCCGCGTAAGGAGACTGTGTGAGGCGGTCCAGGAAGCACTCCAGGACATACAGCTGCTGCAGTTCCTCGGTGGGCCGGCCGGTGCGACGGGCCAGGTTCTGCAGATCCAGGTACGTGCGGCCGGCTTCGGTGGCACGTGTGGGGCGGGGAGTCACAGCAGTACCTCCAGCGTGGTGCGCAACGGCGCGGCGGCCTGGGGAAAATGCTTGGCCATGGCCATGAGCGTCGCGGGGCGGCTTCCCCGGCGGCGCAGCCAAGCACGCAGCGCCTCCACCGCGAGATCTGTTCCCTCGCGATGGCGTAGGCGGAAGGCGTCGATGATGCAGCGCTCCGCGTCGTAGATGCTGATCTGATCATCCGACCCAACGAGGAGCGGTTCGCGCCCGATGGAGAAGGTTTCGCGGGAGAAGTGATGCCAGGCGACGGGTGCGGCAGTACGGGGTGCGCGGCGGCCGCGCGGGATTGCGATGTCGATGGCGGGGGGGATCTGGTCGGTGAGGCCGTGTCTGGCCAGCGCCGAGACCAGGCACAGCGTGCCGTCGGGAACTCGATGAGCAACCTCGATCAGATCGAGATTTACCACCGGATCGGCATCCGTCCGCCGGTAGAGCCCTCGGCTGACCAGCTCGATCTGGCCTTCCTCCAGCAGGAGGCGCAGCCTGCGGTCGGACACGCCCAAGCGGCGGGCCTCGGCATACCTGAACGTCGCGGGAAGGTCAGGGGTGTCGGTGCCGATGATCGTGTGCCTCCTCACCACCTGCGGCGGAAAATGCTTACACCTAAGCTACACCTGTAGGCACAACCCTTCGCTGCCGATTCTCCGCTCTCGCCCGATCGAGCGGAGCATGCCGTTCGCCCACTGGTGCGCCCGGTCCGCCTGCATCCACCCGGCCAGGGGACCAGGACCTGCGGCTGAGGGCCGGCCGGGCCATATTGCGTACGTCGGCGCGAAACAAAAGCGGCCTCTCCAGGTGTTCTCGCTCTTGGTGCCGTGGGGAAGTACACGGCGGACGGGGACGACGGAGGTCATCGGTGGGCGGGACAGCGGCGGACGACGCGGCGGACGATACGGAGACGGCGGCGACGACCGGGGCCGGGGAAGCCGGGCAGCAGGGCCGAGGAGCGGCGGAGCAGCGGCACGGCGGGGGAGACGGGCACCGGAGCGACGGGCATGACAGCAAGGCGGGCAAGGACGGCAGGCCGGACAGTAAGGCAGGCAAGGCCACCAAGGCCGGCAAGGGCACCAAGCCCGGCAAGGGCACCAAGCCCGGCAAGGCCGACGGCGCGGACAAGGGCTGGGCCAAGCGGCTCACCGGTTACGCCTGGCGGTACCGGCGCAATGTGCTGCTCGCGCTCGGGTCCTCCCTCGGCGGCATGGCCGTCATGGCCCTCGTCCCGCTGGTCACCAAGCTGATCATCGACGATGTGGTCGTCGAGCACCGCCGGTCGATGCTCCCGTGGATCGGGCTGCTGATCCTGGCCGCGCTCGCCGTCTACGCGCTCACGTACGTCCGGCGCTTCTACGGCGGCCGGCTCGCCCTCGACGTCCAGCACGACCTGCGGACCGACATGTACAAGTCGCTGGCCCGGCTCGACGGGCAGCGGCAGGACGAGCTGTCCACCGGGCAGGTCGTCGGCCGTGCCACCAGCGATCTCCAGCTCATCCAGGGCCTGCTCTTCATGCTGCCGATGATGGTCGGCAACGTGCTGCTGTTCGTGATCTCGCTCTTCGTGATGGCCTGGCTGTCGCCGCTGCTCACGGTGGTCGCGCTCGCCATGGCGCCGGCCCTGTGGTTCATCGCCGACCGCAGCCGCAAGCGCCTCTTCCCCGCCACCTGGTACGCGCAGGGGCAGGCCGCGGCCGTCGCCGGTGTCGTGGACGGCGCCGTGACGGGCGTGCGCGTGGTGAAGGGCTTCGGCCAGGAGGAGCAGGAGACCGGCAAGCTGCGCGAGGTCAGCCGCAGGCTGTTCGCCGGGCGGCTGCGGACCGTGCGGATGAACTCCAGCTACACCCCGGCGCTGCAAGCCGTACCGTCCCTCGGCCAGGTCGCGATGCTCGCCCTCGGCGGCTGGATGGCGACCCGCGGCCAGATCACGCTCGGCACCTTCGTCGCCTTCTCGACCTATCTGGCCCAACTCGTCGGGCCGGTCCGGATGCTGACCATGGTCCTCATGGTCGGCCAGCAGGCGCGGGCCGGCGTGGAGCGCGTCCTGGAGCTGGTCGACACCGAGCCCGCCATCCGGGAGCGGCCGGACGCGCACGAGCTGCCGGCCGACGCCGCCGCCACCGTCGAGTTCGACGCGGCGACCTTCGGCTACGACCCCGAGCGCCCGGTGCTGAAGGACTTCTCGCTCCGCATCGAGCCGGGCGAGACCGTGGCCGTCGTCGGCACCTCAGGCAGCGGCAAGTCCACCGTGTCGCTGCTGCTGCCGCGCTTCTACGACGTGGCGGGCGGCGCCGTCCGGGTCGGCGGCCATGATGTGCGCGACCTGACGTTCGGATCGCTGCGGGCCGCCATCGGACTCGTACCGGAGGACAGCTTCCTCTTCTCGGACAGCGTCCGCGCCAACATCGCCTACGGGTTCCCCGACGCGACCGACGAGCAGGTACGGACCGCCGCCCGCGCCGCACAGGCCGACGGGTTCATCCGGGCGCTGCCCGCCGGCTACGACACCGAGGTCGGCGAGCAGGGCCTCACCCTCTCCGGCGGACAGCGCCAGCGCGT
>DOWQ01000683.1:25667-25973 GCA_003519485.1 Streptomyces sp.
GGCTGCTCACCGACCCGGACGAGCTGGGCGGCGTCGAACGCGACCCGGTCGGTCGGCTGGCGGACGCGGACGGCCGCGACTTCGAGGCGCAGCTCGACGCCGAGGCCGAGATGGAGAGCGAGCCGGTCAGCGCCAAGCGGCGGATCACCGACGGCATCACCCCCGAGCTGTGGCGGCGCGCCGACGGCCCGGCCGGGTCCTCCAACGCCGAGCTCGCGACCGCCGTCAAGGACGGCCCGGCCGCACCCGCGCCCCCCGGCCCGGGGATGGCCGGGGCGATGGCGGGGATGCCCGCCACCCCGGAGC
>DOWQ01000326.1:0-5300 GCA_003519485.1 Streptomyces sp.
GGAATCCGGCGCGCGTACCGGATCGGGCCGGGGCGCGGGCGCGGGCGCGGGCGGCGCAGGCAGCAGCGCGGGAGCGGCGACAGGGCGGGGGCACCGATGAGTTCGCAGGCGGCGTCACAGGACTCCCGTTCGACGCAGGACGCCAAGCGGCGCAAGCGCAAGGAACGGTCCGCGAAGAACCGCGCGCCCGAGCCCAAGGACATCGTCAGCGGCGCCGGCCAGCCGCTGGACCTGAGTGTGCGGCGGGAGCTGGAGGAGCAGCTCGGCCACGACTTCGGCCAGGTCCGGCTGCACACCGACCGGGACGCCGGCGTGCTCACCGACCTGCTCGGCGCGGACGCCGTGGCGGTCGGCCAGGACATCTTCTTCCGCGAGGGCACCTACCGGCCGGGCACCGCGGACGGCCAGCGGCTGCTCGCACACGAACTGCTGCACACCGTGCAGAACCCGCACGGCCTCGGCGCCCTCCGCGCGGGCCGCGACCTGGGCGCGGTGAGCCTGCCGCAGCAACCGATGGAGCGCGAGGCGGAGTCGGCGGCGCAGGAGTCCGTACGGAGCGCGATGCGCGATTCCGTACGCGAGGAGGAGCCNNAGCTGATCGACCCGGCGACCCTGGTCGACCGGCTGGCGAACGGCGTCCTGCGCTCGCTGCGCGGCGACCCGGAGGACCGGTCGAGGCGTACCCGCATCCAATTGGCGCGGCTGCCCGAGGAGCTGCACGACTCGGTCCTCGAACGCCTGGAGGAGAGGCTGCTCAGCTCGGAGCACGAGCGGGTGCTGGACCTCGTCGACGAGATCGAGGCCGCCGACGACGACGCGGCGCAGAACTCGCTCGACGCTCCCACCGTCGAGCCGGACTCGGCCGGGGAGCTGCGGCTCCGGCGCGAGACCGAGCAGTCGGCGGCCGAGGAGCAGCAGGAACGGGAGCAGAGCGTCCCGGTCGCGCCGGGGCCGGAGAAGGAGTGGTCCGACACGGACGGCGCCACCGGCAGCACCCCGCAGAACGGCGGCACGCGCGAGGAGAACGGCAGCACCCCGCAGGGCGGGAGCACCGGGGAACAGCAGCCGGGCGGCGCCACGGGCGGCTCCGGTGGCGCGCCCTCCGGCGAGCAGCAGTCGGAGGCGCCGGCGGCAGCGTCCGCCGCGCCGCAGCAGGAGGCGTCCGCCGGGGCCGGGGAGTCGTCCCAGGACCAGGACGCGTCGTCCGAGGGGAAGGCCGGAGGCGGGGCCGGCGGCGAGAAGAAGGGCGCGGCCGAGGAGGGCAAGGAAGGGACCGAGCAGGAGAGCGCACCCGCCGCGAGCGAGGAGGAGTCCGCGGCCAAGAACCGTCCGGGCGCGGCGGATGCCCTCGTGGCGGGGCAGCAGCTGAAGCAGGAGGACAAGGGCGGGCAGGAGAAGCCCACGGGTTCGCCGTCGGTGTCCGGCAAGGACACCCAGCTTCCCGGAGCCTTCAGCACGCTCGAAGGCGTACGGGGCCAGGATCTCGACGGGCCGGAGGAGAAGTCCGAGGAGGACCCGTTCGGCTCCGGCAGCCGGTCGGAGGTCGACGTCGGGGGCGGGGAGAAGAGCGCCTGGGACATCAAGCTCCAGCCGGAGGACTTCCTCCCCGAGCAGGATCTCGATGTGTCCGGCGTGCCGACCGCGGACGAGCTGGACCCGTCCTCGTCCGCCGCCGCGGTCCCCTCGTTCCCCGCTCCCCCGGTGACCAGGGCCGACAAGGTGCAGGCCGAGCGGGACGCGGAGGACGCCGAGGACGCGGCGGGTGAGGTCGAGCCGGAGAAGGACCACACAGCCTCGTCCGCCGTTCCTGAGCCGTCCGTGGAGACGGAGGGCAGCGGGCCGGGCGGAGAGCCCGGCGGGCTCGCCCTGGAGCAGGCGGCAGCGGCACGGTCGGGCGCGGTGCCGAAGGACCCCAAGGCCGGCGCCGACCCGAAGGACGGGCCCGTAGCCGCACAGATGACGGTGCAGGAGTCCCCGGGCAAGTCCGAGAAGGACAGCGAGACCGAGGAGCAGGCCGCCAAGGAGGAGAAGGGCACCTTCGCCAAGGGTGAGGAGTCCGGGAAGAACCCGGAGAAGGCGACCCCGGAGGCGGTCGGCGGCGAGTCGGCGACGCAGGACCCCGCGGCCAAGGAGGGCCGGGGCAAGACGGAGTCGGCATCGGCGGAGGGTGGTAAGAGCGAGCCGGCGGCGGAGTCGCAGGACGCCTCACCCGCACGGGACACCCATGTCTCCGGTGGCTCCAACGCGGACACGCCGGGCGGCGCGAGCAGTGACGCGGCATCCGGTTCGCAGACCGAGCCGTCGGGCTCGGACGGCGGCTCGGGGCAGGGCGAACAGGGCTCCACCGCCACGGAGGCCCCGGCGGCGAAGGCCGCGCCGGCTCCGGCGCCCACGAAGGCGCCGGCCGCGGCACCGGCTCCGAAGGCGGCACCGGCTGCGAAGGCCGAGCAGCCCAAGGCTGCCCCGGCGAAGTCCGCTCCTGCCGGCAAGGGTTCACGCGGCGGAGGCGGCGGAGGCGGAGGCGCTCCGGCCAAGGGCAAGGGGAAGGGGAAGAAGGACTCCGGACCGGCCCCGAACCTCTCCCAGGTGTCCCCGGAAGCCGGGCTGTCCACAGCCGCGAAGCTCAAGCCGCACAAGGCCATGGAGGCGATGGGCGGCGTGGGCGGCGCGGTGGACCGCACCGTCGGCGACGAGCACCAGCAGCTCGCCGCCGCGCCCCCGTCGATGGAACGCCCGGCCGGCGCCCCGCAGACTCTCCAGGGCAAGCCGAAGGCGGACGGGCCCGCCCAGTACTCGCAGGATCCGGCACAGAAGTCCGAGGCGCCCAAGGACGAGAAGGCCGAGGTCAAGGGCGCCAAGGAGCCCAAGGGGCAGATCGAGGCGGAGAAGGCGGAGGAGCCCGGCGGCTGGGACACCTTCAAGATGGCCCTCGGCTTCGGTATCGGCAAGGTCCTGAGCTGGGTGGGCTTCGAGGTGGACGCCTCCGAGCTGGCCGCCAAGTTCGCCGGGCTGCCGACGAAGGACGAAGCACTCAAGAAGGCCCAGGCGGGTAACGCGCCGGGCGTGGAGATGCAGGGCGCCGCCGATCAGACGGCCGGCGAGCAGGGCAACGCCGTCGACGCCAAGGGCGAGGAGACCGTCGCGACCGGCCGCGACGACGCCGGCCGCCCGATGGGCGAGGACCAAATCTATCCCGATGCTCCCAAGGAGCAGATGCAGGCGAAGGTCCCCGGCTCGAAGGGCGGCGGCAAGGGCGGGCGCCCCGGGGGCGGCGCCTCGACGGGAGTGGTGCCTCCCGAGGCGGCCTCCGAAGTGGCGGAGCACGACCGCGGCCCGCAGTTCCAGGCCGCTTTCAGTAAGGGCCAGAAGAGCATGTCCGAGGGGCGGCAGACCAAGGACAGGGACTTCCGCGACTCCCAGCAGAAGCACAAGCAGCAGGTCGACACCGAGGTCGCGAAGAACACCGACAGCCAGGCGGGCGAGCGCGAGAAGGCGATGAGCGACGTCACCGCTCAGCGCGAGGACTGGCGCAAGGAGCAGGACGGGGAGCTCAAGAGTCTCGGTACGAAGAAGACCGAGCGACACGACAAGGTCCGCAAGGACGTCAAGGACAAAGAAGAGAAGACCGACAAGGACACCGAGAAGGAGAAGGAGGACGGCGACAAGAAGATCCAGGACGAGAGCACCAAGGCCGAGAAGGACGCCGAGAAGAAGCGCGACAGCAGCGTCGAGGACTCCGGCAACTGGATCAGCAAGGCCTTCGACTGGATCAAGGAGAAGGTCCTCGAGATCAAGAACGCGATCGTCAGCGTCATCAAGAAGGCGCGCGAGGCGGTCGTCGGCTTCATCAAGAACTTCAAGGAGACGGTCGAGCGCTGGATCAACGAGGCCCGCAAGTTCATCGTCGACACGATCAAGAACCTGATCAACGACCTGATCGAGTTCGCCAAGGCCATGGTGCGGGCCGTCATCGAACTGGCCAACCGAATCCGGCAGTTCATCACGGATCTGATCGCGGCGGCGATCGCCCTCGTCAACAAGCTCGCGAACATGCTGAAGCAGATCATCACCGATCTGCTCAACGCCATCGGCAAGCTCCTGAGCAGCATCCTGGAGATCCTCAAAAAAGCGCTCCAGGACGTGCTGAAGGCCGTCGTGGACGCCATCAAGACCGTCCTGGACTACGCCTCCAAACTGCTTGCCGCGCTCGGCGACTTCATGCTGATCGCCGTCGACTTCCTCTCCGACCCGGGCGGCTGGCTGGGCGGCGCCAAGAACTCCGCGGTGGACGGCGCCAAGAACCACCTGTTCCAAGAGGTCAAGTCGGCCGTCAAGGAATGGTTCCAGTCGAAGATCGAAGAGATCATCGGCATCCCCAAGGCGATCATCGACAAGCTGATCAAGGGTGGCTTCACCCTGGAAAAGATCGTCAAGGAGACGTGGGACGCCATCGTTCCCATGCTCCCCTTCATCATCGGCGAGATCGTCATCACCAAGGTCGTCGCCAAGCTGATCCCCGGCGCGGGCTGGGCGATGGCCGTCATCGACGCCATCAAGGTGGCCATCGGCGCGCTCGGCGAGATCCTGCGCGCGATCGGCGCCGTCATCACCTGGCTGAAGGCGGTCCGCCAGGGCGGCGCGGGCATCCTGTTCGCGAAGGCCGTCGCGGCCGGCATCGTGGCGCTCCTCGAACTCGCCTACGAGGCGCTGCTGAGCGGCATCGGCAAGTACATCGGCAAGGTGGGCAAGCGCCTCAAGGGCGTCGCGGCCAAGCTCGGCAAGGACAAGGGCGGCAAGCCGGGCGGCGACAAGGACGCGGGCGGGGACGGCTCTGACCCCAAGAACAACAACAAGGGCAAGGACAAGGGCGCGGACGACAAGGGCGGCGACAAGAAGGACCAGGACCAGCCCGGCGCGCCGAAGACCACCTCGAAGACCCCGGACACCCCGGGCAGCACCCGCCCGACAACGACCAAGCCGAAGCCGAGCACAAAGCCCGACACCAAGCCGGCCACGAAGCCCGGCTCAAAGCCTGACGGAAAGCCCGGATCGAAGCCGGACACTGACAAGCCCAGCACCAAGAAGGACCAGGACAACACCCCGGGCACGCCCGGCAAGCCGAAGACCACGTCCGACAAGGACAGCGACGGCACCAAACCCAAGGGAACCGACGCGGACGGCAAGCCGAAGACGGACAAGGACGCCGACAAGCCGGCTACCAGCCCGGCCACAAAGCCCAAGCCGAAGCCGGAACCGAAGCCCAAGCCTGCTCCGGAGACGAAACCGAAGCCGAAGGACGA
>DOWQ01000326.1:5316-12888 GCA_003519485.1 Streptomyces sp.
AAGCCGAAGCCGGACAGCGACAAGCCCGGCCCGGGAAGGCCCAAATCCGACAAAGAGAAAGACGAGCGGAAGGAGGATGAAGAAGAGAAATCCAAGGAAGATCGACTTCGTAAAATCGTGGCACGCATTCGCCCTCGCCTCGAGAAAAGACTCAGGGAAGGAATTCCATCGGCGTCCCACACGGCACTCCTTGGAGAATTCCGAAGGTGGTACCGACTCACAGGCCTGTTTAAACAGGGCGGAGAGAACTTCAGCGTCCGGGCCACCCTCAACCCCGAAGCAGAAGCTGCTGACGGGGTGGCGGAGAACGGCACTGACAGGGACAAACCACTGAAGTTCCCGAAGACGGATTCACGCTCCCGCTTCGTCGACGGCGTGGAGCCGAAGAGCTTCAAGCACGACTTCATCAACAAGAAGTGGGCGAAAGGCGGAGAGTATCCGCCGTCAGGAGACGGCCGACTCAACATCATCGGGTTCCGTCACCTGCGCCCGACAGACGAGAACGATACGGATCTCAGCGAACCACGCGGCTATTTCCAGTGGGACGCGATGCATCTCCTACCCAGGGAACTCGGCGGGCCGGCCGCCGGAAGCAATTACGTACCGGCCTACAACCACATCAACAAGGGATTTTACAACTCGTTCGAAAATCGAGCGGCCAATACTTTCGGGTCCATCTCCAAAGGGGAAAAACCCGGGTACTACGAGATCGTGCTGTCTCTCCACGAAGGAAGCGCCGACCAGTACCCGGACAAGGTGTACCCCAAGGGGTTCCCGAAGACGCTTCAGGCCAAGTGGGCAACATACGAGCACAAGGGTGAAGGCACAGGTGAGGACCCAAGGGAATGGGAAGCGGAAGATGAAGTCGCATCTCCGGTGATCAGCAACTTCCCGGAACCTCCGACGAGCAGACGACCACTTGTCGATCTCAATAACGAGAAGGACGCGGTCAGCATACGGGCCGCATTCGCCGGGACCAACGATGAGCTTCTGCTGGCCGTATTCAAGCTGCGCCCCTTCAACAGCGTCCAAGAGATGCAGGAGAAACTGAAGGATTATATCGCCAAAAAAACCGGCAAGTCACTGGAGACCAAATATGTGAATCGCATGAAGAACAATCATAACCGCATCTTCAAGTTGGACTGACAGCGAATCACGAAGGGGTACACCAGTGCAACAGCTCAATCAGTTGGAAGCCCGTCATACATCATCGCTGGCGGACCTGCGCTCCAGTGAACACGCGAATTTGCTGGATGAAAGGCTGGGTGATATCGGCCCCCGGTTCGGCGACATCGAACCACTCACCATGTTCCACGAAGAATGGAGCGAACTCCGCCTGGATCCGGAAATGCACAGCGATTCACTCAGGTTCGAAGTCGCGGCGCACTGGGAATCGACCCCACCGCTTCCGCGCTTTTCTGGAGAGTACAGAATTCCCGCCCCTATGGAGATCGTGAGCCAAGGAACCGATCCCTCGGCTTCCATGCTCAACGACGACTTCCACAGAGAGTTCGTGTCCGAATTGCGATACTTCGATAATTCCTATGCTTCAGGCAGAGGATTCATGTCGTATCTGCGCATGGTTCCCAACTCTTCCCCTCTGCAAGTTTGGTTTTCCGCTCTGGTCGGTACAAATTTTCCGCCTTACCCCCCGGGATACGTCAGGCTGGACCTGACGTACAACGAGTATTTGAGTGCGTTGCTGCTGACGAAGGGCCTGTACGGCTGGCAGTACCTGTACGCGGACGTCTCTTTTGGCGACCCTGCTCTTGAGCACCTCACGGAATGCCTGCGCAACGGGCTGGACGCACTTCCCGACATGTTCCCCGGCTGGGACTACACGTCTCTGAGCCAACGCCTGGAGGCCCGGCTGTGACCCGCTACGCAGACATCCCCAAGCCCATCCGCTCCGGCATCGTCATCGTCGACCCCGAGCGCGGCACCCCGCAGCGCATCATCGTGCTGCAGTTCAACCCCGACACCCTCGAGCGCTCGCTCGCGCCGCAGGCCGCCGGGGGGTCCGGTGACGCCGGTGGCGGTGGCAGCGGAGGGGACAGAAACGAGGCGTTGCGGCTCAAGGGGCCGGCCGAGGAGACCTGGAAGTTCACCGCGGAGATCGACGCGACGGATCAGTTCGAGATCGCCGCGCCGCACGGCATCCATCCGCAGCTGGCCACCCTCGAGATGCTCGTGCAGCCCACCACCGCCAAGCTGCGCGAGGCCACCCGGCTCAGCAAGAAGGGCGTCATCGAGATCACCCCGATCGAGATGCCGCTGACCCTGTTCACCTGGGGCAGCAAGCGCGTGATGCCGGTCCGGGTGACCGAACTGTCCATCAACGAGTCGGCGTTCGACGTCAACCTCAACCCGATTCGGGCCTCGCTCAGCATCGGGCTGAAAGTCCTGACCGTCAGCGATCTGCCCGCCGGCCACCGCGGCGCCGAGCTCTACCTCGCGCACCTCGCGCAGAAGGAACGGCTGTCCGGGATCTCGCCCGCCGGGCGGCTCGGATCCCTCGGGCTGACCGGGGCCGACATCGGAATGGGGAGGTAGGCCGCCATGATCGAGCCTTACGAGAGCGCGTTCGACGCGATCCCGGGATCGCATCCGTACCCGCGTACGAGCCGCTACCACGACGCGGAGATCGGCGTGCACCGCACGGCGGACGGCACGGAAGTCCGGTACGCCGAGCGTCGGTTGCTGCCGCCGCTCGGTGAGGCGGCCGACGACGACACCGCCATCCACACCGTCAACAGCGGGGAGCGCCCCGACCACCTCGCCCAGCGCTACTTCGGCGACCCCGCCCAGTGGTGGCGGATCGCCGACGCCAACCCCGTCCTCGACCCGCGCGAGCTGACCGCCGAGCCCGGACAGGAGATCGAGATCCCGCTGCCCGGCGGCTTCGGCGGAACGGGGGGCGGGGTCCGTGGCTGAGGAGCCCATCGGCGGCGGGCCGGTCCACCTCTCCCTGCGGATGGGGCCCAATCTGACCCGCCCGGTGCCCGCCGAGGTCAGTGAGGCGCTGCTGTCCGCGCAGATCACCAGCACCGCGGGTGAGCGCAGCGGCTTCCAGCTCGCGTTCGACCTGACCAAGAAGGGGGCGATCATCCAGCGACTTCTCCCGGAGGGCTACTTCGACCCGAAGACCCGGGTGATCGTCACCGCGTCCGTCAAGGGCACGCCGCTGGTGCTCCTCGACGGCCTGATCGTGCGCCAGGAGGTCGGGGCCAGCAACCAGCCCGGCCAGACCACGCTCACCGTCACCGGCGAGGACCTGACGCTGCTCATGGACCTGGAGGAGCGGGCCGACCGCTACCCCAACCTGGCCCCGTCTGAGCGCGTCCTCCGCATCCTGCAGAAGTACACGGGTTACGGCATCAGCACCGACATCAAGAGCGAGCAGATCCCGCAGCCGCCCCGCGAGCAGTTGCGCGTCGAGTACCAGACCGGCACCGACCTGAGCTACGTCAACGAGCTTGCGCGCGCCAACGGCTTCATCTTCTACCTCGAGCCGGGCCCCACCCCTGGCCGGTCCACCGCCTACTGGGGACCGCAGAAGCGGATCGGGCGCCGGCAGCACGCGCTCAACGTCAACATGGACGTCAACTCCACCGTCGACCAGCTGACGTTCGCGTACGACGGCACCGCCCGCGAGGAGCCGCAGGCCCGGGTGCAGAACCCGCGCACCCGGGTGTCGACCCTGCTGCCCCAGCAGGACATCAGCCCGCTGCGCCCGCAGCTCGGGCAGCGGCCGAGCCCCGCGCTCAAGCGGAAGACGCTGACCGGCACCGCGAAGATGGACAGCGAGACGGCCCGGGCCGCGGCCCTCGCCCGCGCCGCGACCTCCGCCGACGCGATCTCCGGCTCGGGCCGGCTGGACGTGAACCGGCACGGCTACATCCTGAGCCCGCGCGAGCTGGTCGGGGTGCGCGGTGCCGGGGTGACGTACGACGGCGACTACTACGTCACGAGCGTCACCCACAACATCTGGCCCGGCAGATACCAGCAGAACTTCACGATCTCCCGCGAGGGCCTGATCGCCATGAGCGGCACCGTACGTCCGTAATCGCACACCCGTAGCAAACCGAACGCCGCCCGCAAAACAACCGCCGCAGCAACCGCCCGCCGCCCAGACCGACCAGGAGTCAGCCCGCATGGCGCCAGTACCGAACAACCGCTTCCTCGGCAAGTTCCGGGGCCGGGTGGCGGACAACAACGATCCGCTCAGGATCGGCCGGATCACGGCCATCGTCCCGGACGTGCTCGGTGAGGACGCCTCGACGTGGGCCATGCCCTGTTTCCCCTTCACGGGCGAGCGGGCCGGCCAGTACGTGATCCCGACCGTGGGAGCCGGCGTCTGGATCGAGTTCGAGCAGGGCGACGCGAGCTACCCGATCTGGACCGGCTGCTGGTACGGCGAGCAGGGCGAGCTGCCGGCGGACGCCCTGGCCGGTGCCCAGGTGAACGCCCATCCCGTGGTGATCGAGACGCAGGGCCATCACAAGCTCGTGCTGTCCGACGACCCGGAGGGCGGGATTCTGCTCCAGGCGCCGGCGGCGAACGGCAACGGCCCGTACGTCCGGGTCAACAGGTCCGGGGTCCACATCAGCAACGGGCAGGGGGCCTCGATCTCCATCGCCGGTGACCGCGTCGACATCAACGAGGGCCGGCTCGTCGTGCCCACGAAGCGCTAGCGAAGAACGGGGAGAAGTCTTGTCCGGGAATGTGATCCACGACGGCACCCAGATCGGCTGCCCGCACGGGGGCCGGGCGGGCGCCGTCGCACCCGCGTCGGCCGCCTCGTCCGGAGTGCGGATCGACGGGCTGCCGGTGTCCACCGCCACCCATGTCCACACCGTCACCGGCTGCCGGCACACCGTCGACCGGGTGCCCGTGCCCTGCACCAGCATCCGCTGGACGCCGGCCACCGGCGGCGTCCTGGTCGACGGCGCGCCCGTCCTGCTGGACACCACGACCGGGCAGTGCTTCGGCGCCGCGCTGGTCCCACAGGGCGCGCCGGTCGTCTCCGCCGCGCCGCGGGGGGTGTTCTGCGGATGAGGACGAGGACCGTACGCCGCGACATCGCCTTCCCGTTCCGGGTCGACCGCCGCGGGCGCACCGCTCACGCGGCGTACGACGACCATGTGCGCGACCTGATCGAGCAGTTGCTGTTCACCAGCCCCGGCGAGCGCGTGATGCGCCCCGACTTCGGCTGCGGCCTGCTCGACCTGGTCTTCACGCCGAACAGCCCGGAGCTGGCCGCCGCGCTGGAGCTTTCCGTGCAGGCATCGCTGCAGCGCTGGCTGGGTGAGCTGATCGAGGTCGAGGCGCTGGACGTGGTCAGCGAGGAGAACGTGGTCCGGGTGTATCTGAGTTACGTGGTGCGCTCCAGCGGGAGCCGGCGCGACGAAGTGTTCGAGGGGAGGGGCTCCGCATGAGCGGCCCCAGCAGCGATCCGGTCTGCCGTACGGACGGCAGGCGCGGCTCGGTACGGGCGGCACGGCTGAACGGCGTGGACGCCGTCGAGGTGAGTGAGGACGGGCAGACGCTCACCGTCACCTTCCTCGGCAAGGCCCCGCACGGCCTGTGCCCGGAGAACATCCGCATCGACGGCGGCCGGCGTGTCACCGGCATCACGGCGCTGGAGGTGGAGGTCGAGCGCGAGGAGGACCCGGAGCTCGACGACAAGCTGTACGTGACCGTGGACCGGGCGGGCGACACCACGCCCTACCGGCTGTCCGTCGTCGCGACCGACCCGTACGGGCGTCCCGGCACGGAGCCGTTCCCGGGCTTCGACCAGCGGTACCACACGGCCGTTTTCTCCTTCCGGCCCGACTGCCCGTCGCCGTTCGACTGCGGGGAGGTACCGGACGACTGCCCGGACACCTTCCGGGCCGCGCCGGTCATCGACTACACCGCGCGGGACTACGACACCCTGCGCCGGCTGGTCCTGGACCGGCTCGCCCTGACCACCCCGGACTGGGTGGAGCGCAACCCCGCAGACCTGGGCATGACGCTGGTCGAGCTGCTGGCCCACACCGCGGACCAGATCAGCTACCAGCAGGACGCGGTCGCCACCGAGGCGTATCTCGACACGGCCCGGCACCGGGTGTCCGTACGACGCCATGTCCGGCTCATCGACTATCCGATGCACGACGGCTGCAACGCCCGTGCCCTCGTCGCGCTGGAGGTGGCGAAGCCGCTGACCCTGCTCGCCGGCGACTACCGCTTCGCGGCCGTCGACGTGCGCACGCTCGGCCCGCGCGACCGGCCGGGCGTCGGCACCGTCATCGACGACGGCGAGCTGGCCGTGCTCGGCGAGCGCGGCTCGGTCGAGGTGTTCGAGCCGGTCACCGACCAGCCGCTGCGGCTGCTGCCCGCGCACAACACCATCCGCTTCTGGACCTGGGGCGGCGAGCAGTGCGCGCTGCCGAAGGGCGCGACGTCCGCGACCCTGCGGGACGCGTGGGCCGACAACGCCTGCGAGCAGCGGGAGCTGGAGCTGTGCCCCGGTGACCTCCTGGTGTTCGAGGAGGTGCTGGGCGCCCGCTCGGGCACGCCCGGCGACGCCGACCCGTCCCACCGGCACGCTGTACGCCTCACCTCCGTCACCCCGGCCGTCGACCGGTTGTGCGACCAGCCGCTGCTGGAGGTGACCTGGGCGGCCGAGGACGCCCTCGCCTTCCCGCTGTGCCTGTCCACGCTCGGCGGCAGCGACTGCGAGCCGGTCCCGGATGTCAGCGTGGCGCGCGGCAATGTGGCGCTCGTCGACCACGGCCGCTCGTCGGCCTTCTGCGGCGGGTTGCCCGAGCGGGTCACCGTGCCGCCGGTGCCCGCCGTGCTCGAACCATGCGGGCCGCCGGACTTCGGCTGCCCGGACCGGACGGGCGGCAACGAGCCCGCGCGGGTCCTGCACGCCAGGCTCGACCAGACACGCTGCGGCCGACTGCTGACGACCACCCAGGTGCGCGAGCTGTTCGAGGTCATCGGCGAGGAGGCGACCCAGCGGGCCGGGCTGCGTCTCGAACGCGCGGGCCAGCGGCGCGAGAAGGTCGTGCCCGGCACCGCCTACGCCCAGGCCGAGACGCTGGAGACGCTGCTCGCGCAGTCCGTNNGTGCCGTTCCCCGAGCCGCGCCATGTCGCGGCCGGGCAGTCGGCGCGGCTGGCCGCCATCCCGGAGCGGGTGCGGGCCCGGCTGGTGGAGCTGTGGCGCAGCGCCCGTGACTGCGACGGGCTGACGGACGCCGAGATCGCCGAACTGACCGTGCTGTTCGGGCTGCGGGTGCTGGAGCGGCTGGAGCTGCGCCACCACCCGGTCCGCGCGCTGCGCGAGCTGCTGCACCGCGGCGATCAGCTGCTGGCGGCGAAGCTGCGCAGGCTGGAGGTGCTGACCGCGCGGTCGCGGGCCGGCCGTGTGCTCGACGGGCGCACCGCCTGGGAGATCGCGCACAGCTGGGGGCCGTCGTACGCGGCCGGGCTGCACCCGGACGAGCCGGTGCTGTCCGGCCCGGCCGCCGCACTCGTACAGGACCCGCGGGCCGCGCTGCCGGCCGTACGACTGACGGAGGCCG
>DOWQ01000327.1 GCA_003519485.1 Streptomyces sp.
CCCCGGCGCCCCGGTGGTCGCGCCACAGCCGGCGTTCGGCAGCGGCGGCGGCCCGCCCGAAGGCGGCCACGGGGTGCCCGCGCCGGGGATCGCCGACGACGAGATCGCAGAGAAAGCCGAGGGCGAGACCGCAGGCCCCGGCGGCGTGTTCAGCACGCATCGGATCAGATCGCCGTCACGCCTCGACGGGACCTCGTATCCGGTGAGCAGGGTGTTCGACGGCAGAGCGTACGGCGGCAGCCGGGCATCGCTTATGTCCTCACTCAGGGTCCGCGCCCTGGCTCGACGTGACCGGCGGTGAGAGTTCCTGGCTCCCGGAGATCCGCGCCCGCTCGGCTTCGCGGCCCGTTCGGACGGACCGTGACTTCTCGGGTGGGGTGCGCTCTCCGGTGACAGTGGCGGGACCGCGCCGGATTCACACCGGCTTCCTCTCCTGTCGCCGTTTGGCTCCGGCAGTTCACCACGCACGGGAACGCCCGTCAACTTCGCCCTGACCTGCACGGTCGGGATCACGCAAGAGACCCGCCGGGTGGACGACGCGATGCTGCGCCGTCCACCCGGCGGGTCCTCACCGGCTTGCCTGAAGGGTCGTCAGGCGACGATCAAGTGAATCCCGTAGGCCACCGCCGCCGCGCAGGCCGCGAAGCAGACGTACGCGCCGGTGCGGGCCAGCGAGGTGGGTGCGACGGAGGTACCGGCCGAGCCGGCGCCCGCTGCCGTGCCGCCCGGCTGCGGGCCGGCCTTGCTGGAGGTGCCGAGGATGCCCAGGGTGAAGACGCCGACGATGCCGACCGTCACCACGAGGCTGACGCCGAAGACCTGTCCGAGTGCTGCCCAGTCGATGTTCATGCGGTGTGTCCCTTACCTGCCCGTTAGACGGTGGCCTTGGCGGCGGGCCGGGTAGCGCCCGCCGTGTCATCGGTGTCCGGCGCGTCCGGACCGTTCGCAGGGTCGGCCGGGTCCGACCCCGCCGCGGCAGCGGCGGAGGTCGGCGGCGGGGAGACGGCCCGCACGGCGGCGGTGACGATCCCCTCCGACTCCTCCTCGGTCCCGGCCGGGTGCTCCGCCGGGATCTCCACCTCGTTCACGTTGTTGTGGTCGACCCGCTCCTGGCGCGACTTCGCCCAGATCGCGCCACCGATGCCCAGGGCGAGCACGGCGACGAGCGCGACGCCCCATTCGCCCTGCCCGGCGAGCAGAGCGGCCAGCCCGGCGACGAGGCCGGCGGCCGGCAGGGTCAGGCCCCAGGCGATGAACATGCGGGTCGCGGTCGACCAGCGCACCACGCCGCCCTTGCGGCCCAGTCCGGAGCCCATGATGGCGCCTGAGCACACCTGGGTCGTGGAGAGACCGAAGCCCAGGTGGGAGGAGGAGAGGATGACAGCCGCGGCGCCGGTCTGGGCGGCGAAGCCCTGCGGCGGCTGGATGTCGGTGAGGCCCTTGCCCATCGTGCGGATGATGCGCCAGCCGCCGAGGTAGGTGCCGAGGGCGATCGCGATACCGGCCGAGGCGATGACCCAGACGGGCGGATCGGCGTCGGGCGCGAGCACTCCGCCGGTGATCAGCGCGAGGGTCATCACACCCATGGTCTTCTGGGCGTCGTTCGTGCCGTGCGCGAGCGAGACCAGCGCGGCGGAGGCCACCTGGCCGGAGCGGTAGCCCTTCGCGGTCTCCCGCTCGTCGCGGTTGCGGCCGAGCCGGTAGGTGAGGCGAGTCGCTGCCATCGCGGCGAGGCCGGCGACGAGCGGGGCCGCCACCGCGGGGATGAGGACCTTCATCATGACCACGTCGAAGTGGATGGCGCCGACGCCGGCCGAGAAGAGGGTTGCGCCGATCAGACCGCCGTAGAGGGCGTGCGACGAACTGGAGGGCAGGCCGACCAGCCAGGTCAGCAGGTTCCAGACGATCGCGCCGACGAGCCCGGCGAAGATGACTTCGGGCTGGATGCCGCTTTCGTCGACAATGCCGCCGGAAATGGTCTTGGCCACTTCGATGGAGAGGAACGCGCCGACAAGATTCAGGACCGCGGACATCGCCACCGCCGTTTTGGGCTTGAGTGCCCCGGTGGAGATGGTGGTGGCCATGGCGTTGGCGGTGTCGTGGAAACCGTTAGTGAAGTCGAACACCAAGGCCGTGATGATCACGATCCCGATGAGAAGCGTGATGTGTTCCATTCACCCAGGCAATCAGTTCGTCGATGGGCAGTGACACAGCGACCGCAAAGAGGCCCGGTGAACGGAAGATGAACTGGAGTAGGCATTGAAGTGCTTATGTGAGCGGAGCTCATCGGGCAGTCGTACAGGGCCGTTTCGCGAGCATATACGGGCAGCAGCTGCCGAACCCGACGGGCCGTGCCGACGGGCCGCTGAACACAGACCGGCCCCCCGGTGAACGACTGCTCGCGGCCCGCCGGTGCCGCCCGGCGCTCGCCGGGTCGGCCGCCGGGGCTTCTGCCGTGGTCTTCGGACGGCCTGTGGTGGTGCGGGTGCTCCGGGACGGTCCGGGGACGGAGCCCGGGAGCCGTGCGGGACGTCGCGGGCGGCGTTGGGTCCGGGGCGGGCGCCGATCCGGTCCGGCCGGTCCGATCCCGTACGTCCGGCCGTCAGTTCCCGTACGGACGTCCGTACGGGCCGCCGGCGGTTGCCTCGCAGGGCCCCGCGCGGACCGCGCCCGTCGGCACTGGCCTGCCGCCGCGCTGCCGCCGCCCGCCGGGGTCTGCCAGGATCGTCCGCGGAGGTGGCGGCATGGCGGAGCGGAGCCCGCTCGAGGATGCCTGGGACGAGCTGGTGGCCACGGCACGGCGGACCACGGACGAGGGACTGGTCGTCGGGACCTCGGGCAATGTCTCGGTGCGGGTCGGCGACACCGTCCTGGTCACCCCCAGCGGCGTCCCGTACGACCGGCTGGGCCCGGGCGACGCGGTCGGCGTCGGCCTCGACGGACGTCAGGTGCTCGGCGAACTCAAGCCGACCAGCGAGCTGCCGCTGCACCTCGCGATCCACCGCGGCACCGACGCCACGGCCGTCGTGCACACGCACGCCGTCCATGCCACGGCCGTCTCCACGCTCGTCACGGAGCTCCCGCTGATACACTACATGGCCGCGGCCCTGGGCGGACCGGTCCGGGTGGCGCCGTACGCCCTCTACGGCAGCGACGAGCTGGCCGGCCTGACCCTGCGCGCCCTCCGCGACCGCACCGGCTGCCTGCTCCGCAACCACGGCGCGGTGACCTACGGCGCCACGCTCGACCAGGCGTACGACCGCACCGCGCAGCTGGAGTGGATGTGCCGCGTCTGGCTGGCGGCCCGCTCGGTGCCCGGCCTCGCGCCCAGCCTGCTCTCGCGCGAGGAACTCGACGAGGTGTCGTCGAAGCTCCGCGACTACGGTCCGGGCCGCTGACTGCGGCGTCCGCCCCTGCCACCCCGCCACGACAGCGCCGAACCCCCCGCGCGGCCGGGCTCCGCCCTCCCGTACCTCCGTGCGGCGTGCGCCGGCCCGCCGCCTCCGTACCTCCGTGCGGCATCGCCGCCTTCCGCGCGGTCGTACCCGCCGTCCCTACCTCCCATGCGGACCTGCCGCAGGTGGTGCCCGCCGCTCGTACCTCCGCGCGGTCGTGCGCGGCCGCCCCGTCGCCCGGCCGGCCGTGAGTACGCAGGTCCGCCGAACGAGCCAGGCGGCAAGGGCGTGCACCGGCGGCTGCACGATGCCGGAGGTCTCCGTGTGCGGCGGGTGGCCCGGTCGTGCGCGCCCGCGGGCGATGAGCGGCC
>DOWQ01000561.1 GCA_003519485.1 Streptomyces sp.
GACGGGCCGAGGCACGCGCGCGACGTCCGCCCGCCGCGCTGAGAGGCGCTGACCCGCTTTGACGGCGGGGCGCGGCGCGCCCGGCTGCGACGGTCAGCGGCGCGGGCGTGTCGTACGCACCGCACGGAGCGAGCCGGCTGCACCGTACGGGGTGTGCCGTACGGGCCGCAGGTAGCGACCGCACCGTACGAAGCGGCGCGGGGCCCGGGAACCAGCTGGTTCCCGGGCCCCGCCGCGCTCAGTCCGTGGCCGGCCCGCGCTCCGTCCCGTACGCCCGTCTCCGTACGCCCCTCAGAGCGAGGTGCCGGGTTCGATCGAGCTCCGCACCGAGAGCAGGTCCTCCAGCTGCTCCTCGCGGGCCTGGGCCGCTACGAACAGCAGTTCGTCGCCGGCCTCCAGGACGTCGTCGTGGCTCGGCGTGAGCACCCGGGTGCCGCGGATGATCGTGACCAGTGAGGTGTCCTCCGGCCACTCCACGTCACCGACGCGGGTGCCCGCGAGAGCCGCCTCCGGCGGCAGCGTCAGCTCGACGAGGTTGGCGTCGCCCTGGCTGAAGCGCAGCAGCCGTACGAGATCGCCGACGCTCACCGCCTCCTCCACGAGGGCCGACATCAGGCGCGGCGTGGACACCGCGACATCGACGCCCCAGGACTCGTTGAACAGCCACTCGTTCTTCGGGTTGTTCACCCGGGCGACGACCCGCGGCACGCCGTACTCCGTCTTGGCGAGCAGCGAGACGACGAGGTTGACCTTGTCGTCGCCGGTCGCCGCGATCACCACGTTGCAGCGCTGGAGCGCCGCCTCGTCGAGCGAGGTGATCTCGCAGGCGTCGGCGAGCAGCCACTCGGCCTGCGGCACCCGCTCGACCGAGATCGCCGTCGGCGTCTTGTCGATGAGCAGCACCTCGTGCCCGTTCTCCAGCAGCTCGCCCGCGATGGAGCGGCCCACCGCGCCGGCGCCGGCAATCGCGACCCTCATCGCTGCGCCTCCTCGGGGCCTTCGGCGAAGACCGCCTCGACCTTGTCCATGTCATCGGTGCGCATCATCACGTGCACCAGGTCGCCCTCCTGGAGGACGGTCTGCGAGGTCGGCAGTATGGCCTCCCCGAGACGGGTGAGGAACGCCACCCGGACGCCCGTCTCCTCCTGGAGCCGGCCGACCTTGTGGCCGATCCACTCGGGCGAGATGTACACCTCGGCGAGCTGTACGGCGCCGCTCGGGTCCCGCCACAGCGCCTCGGCGCCGGACGGCAGCAGCCGCCGCAGCATCTGGTCGGCCGTCCAGCGGACGGTGGCCACGGTGGGGATGCCCAGGCGCTGGTAGACCTCGGCGCGCCGAGGGTCGTAGATCCGGGCGGCGACGTTCTCCACGCCGAACATCTCGCGCGCCACCCGGGCCGCGATGATGTTGGAGTTGTCGCCGCTGCTCACCGCGGCGAACGCCCCGGCCTCCTCGATGCCCGCCTCGCGCAGGGTGTCCTGGTCGAAGCCGACGCCGGTCACCCGGCGGCCGCCGAAACCGGAGCCGAGGCGGCGGAAGGAGGTGGGGTCCTGGTCGACGACGGCGACCGTGTGCCCTTGCTGTTCAAGAGTCTGCGCGAGGGCGGAGCCCACCCGGCCGCAGCCCATGATGACGACGTGCATGAGGTCCTTACCCCGCGCCTTCCCCTGCCGTGGTGACCCGGACGGACAACGTCCATCATCCTTCCGTCCCCGACCGGGGGATGCCACTGATCCGTACTGTCGCCGGTAACGCTACCCGGCCCGGGGCGCCCGGAGGCCATCGCGGTGCCCGCCGCGGGGGTCAGGTGTTCGGGTTCCGTCAAGGTGTGCCCGTACCGGCCCGGGTGGGTGCGTGGACCGGCTCACCACGGCTTACGATCCTCTGCGTGTCCAAACTGACCGACGTGCCCAAAAGGATCCTGATCGGCCGGGCGCTGCGCAGCGACAGGCTCGGGGAGACGCTCCTCCCCAAGCGGATCGCACTCCCCGTCTTCGCCTCCGACCCGCTCTCCTCCGTGGCCTACGCGCCGGGCGAGGTGCTCCTCGTCCTGTCCGTGGCGGGTGTGTCCGCCTATCACTTCAGCCCCTGGGTCGCGATCGCCGTCGCGGTGCTCATGTTCACCGTCGTCACCTCGTACCGGCAGAACGTACGCGCGTACCCCAGCGGCGGCGGCGACTACGAGGTGGTCAACACCAACATCGGGCCCCGCGCCGGGCTCACCGTGGCCAGTGCCCTGCTGGTCGACTACGTCCTCACGGTGGCCGTCTCGATCTCGGCCGGGGTGGAGAACCTCGGCTCGGCGGTCCCCTTCGTCGTCGAGAACAAGACGCTGTGCGCGGTCGGCACGATCGTCCTGCTCACCCTGATGAACCTGCGCGGGGTGCGGGAGTCCGGGAAGCTCTTCGCGATCCCCACGTACGTCTTCGTCACCGCCGTCTTCACGATGCTCGGCTGGGGAGCCTTCCGCAGCCTCGTGCTGGGCCACGAGATGAGCGCCCCGACCGCGGACATGGAGATCCGGGCCGAGGAGCAGGGGCTGGCGGGCATCGCGCTCGTCTTCCTGCTGCTGCGCGCCTTCTCCTCCGGCTGCGCCGCGCTCACCGGCGTCGAGGCGATCAGCAACGGCGTGCCCGCGTTTCGCAAGCCCAAGAGCCGGAACGCCGCCACCACCCTGGCCATGATGGGCGCGCTGGCCGTCACGATGTTCGGCGGCATCATCGCGCTGGCCATGGCCACCGACGTCAAGATGGCGGAGCGGCCCGCCCACCAGCTGCTGCGGGACGGCGTCGCGGTCGGCGCGGACTACACCCAGGACCCGGTGATCTCGCAGGTGGCCTCGGCAGTGTTCGGCGAGGGGACGTTCCTGTTCGTGCTGCTGGCCTCGGCCACGGCGCTGGTCCTCTTCCTGGCGGCGAACACCGCGTACAACGGCTTCCCGCTGCTCGGCTCGATCCTCGCCCAGGACCGCTATCTGCCGCGCCAGCTGCACACCCGCGGCGACCGGCTCGCCTTCTCCAACGGCATCGTCCTGCTCGCCGGGGCCGCCGCCATACTCGTGTACGTCTACGGCGCCGACTCGACCCGGCTCATCCAGCTGTACATCGTCGGCGTCTTCGTGTCCTTCACGCTCAGCCAGATCGGCATGGTCCGGCACTGGAACCGCCATCTCGCCGACGAGTCCGACCCGGCGGAGCGGCGTCACATGCACCGTTCCCGGGCGATCAACACCTTCGGCGCCTTCTTCACCGGGCTGGTGCTGGTGGTCGTCCTCGTCACCAAGTTCTCCCACGGCGCGTGGGTCGCGCTGCTCGGCATGGGCATCTTCTACGCGGTGATGACCGCGATCCGCCGGCACTACGACCGGGTGGCCGAGGAGCTGGTGGCGCCCGAGGTCCCGGACGACGACACCGTGCGTCCGTCCCGGGTGCACTCCATCGTCCTGGTCTCCAAGGTGCACAAGCCGACGCTGCGTGCACTGGCGTACGCCAAGCTCATGCGCTCGGGCACGCTGGAGGCGCTGAGCATCAGCGTCGACCCGGCCGAGACCCGGGCGCTGCGGGTGGAGTGGGAGCAACGCGGCATCGATGTGCCGCTGAAGGTCCTGGACTCGCCGTACCGGGAGATCACCCGGCCGATCGTCGAGTACGTCAAGGGGCTCCGCAAGGACAGCCCGCGGGACGCGGTCAGCGTGTACATCCCGGAGTACGTCGTCGGCCACTGGTACGAGCAGCTGCTGCACAACCAGAGCGCGCTGCGGCTGAAGGGCAGGCTGCTGTTCACGCCCGGGGTGATGGTGACCTCGGTGCCGTACCAGCTGGAGTCCTCCGAGCTGGCGAAGCGGCGGGCGCGGAAGCGCGCCGAGTGGAGCGCACCCGGCGCGGTGCGGCGTGGCCCGGTGGGGCCGACGGCCGCGGGCGGCAGGAAGTCCGGGCGCAACGGCGGGCGCGGGGGAGGCCGCGGGGCGAAGGACGGCGGGGGCGGTACCGGTGCCGGGACCGGAAGCGGGGCCGGTAGGCGGCCCGGAAACGACCCTGGTAACGGCGGCCGTCCGGGGACGTAGACTAGACGGCTGCACTCCGTACGAAGCCACCGGCCCCACCAGCTCAGGAGCACCACCGCTGTGACGACATCATCCACCCCCTCGCTGGTCGGCGAGGAGTACGAGGTCGAGGTCGGGCCAGTCGCGCACGGCGGCCACTGCATCGCCCGTACGCCCGGCGGGCGGGTGCTCTTCGTCCGGCACACGCTGCCCGGCGAGCGGGTCCGCGTCCGCGTCACCGACGGCGACGAGGACTCCCGCTTCCTGCGGGCCGACGCGGTGGAGGTACTGGAGGCGTCGCCGGACCGGATCCCGGCCCCGTGCCCGTTCTCCGGCCCCGGGAAGTGCGGCGGCTGCGACTGGCAGCATGTCGCGCCCGGCGCCCAGCGGCGGCTCAAGGGCTCGGTCATCACCGAGCAGCTCGCCCGGCTGGCCGGTCTGACCCCCGAGGAGGCGGGCTGGGACGGCACGGTCGAGCCCGCGCCCGGCGACAAGGTGGCCAAGGGCGAGGTGCCCGCCTGGCGTACCCGCGTCCAGTACGCGGTGGACGACGAGGGGCGTGCGGGCCTGCGCAAGCACCGCTCGCACGAGGTGGAGCCCGTGGACCACTGCCTGATCGCGGCGCCCGGCGTCAGCGAGCTGGGCGTCGAGAAGCGGACGTGGCCGCAGATGGCCGGTGTCGAGGCCATCGCCGCCACCGGTTCGAACGACCGCCAGGTGATCATCACCCCGAGGCCCGGCGGCCGGCTGCCGATCGTCGAGCTGGACAAGCCGGTGTCGGTGCAGCGCGTCGACGAGAAGGACGGCGGCGTGCACCCGGTGCACGGGCGTTCCTTCGTACGGGAGCGCGCGGCCGGCCGGACCTGGCGGGTCGGCGCGGGCGGCTTCTGGCAGGTCCACCCGAAGGCCCCGGACCTGCTGGTCGAGGCCGTGATGCAGGGACTCATGCCGCGCAAGGGCGAGATGGCCCTCGACCTCTACTGCGGGGTCGGGCTCTTCGCGGGCGCGATCGCCGAACGGGTGGGGGAGCGCGGCGCGGTGCTCGGCGTCGAGTCGGGCAAGCGCGCGGTGGAGGACGCCCGGCACAACCTCGCCGACCTGGACCGGGTCCGTATCGAACACGGCAAGGTCGAGCAGGTGCTGCCGCGTACCGGCATCACCGAGGCCGACCTGATCGTCCTCGACCCGCCGCGCGCGGGCGCGGGCAAGCAGACGGTGGCCCGGATGGCGGCGATGGGCGCGCGCCGTATCGCGTACGTCGCCTGCGACCCGGCGGCGCTGGCCCGCGACCTGGCGTACTTCCGCGAGGGCGGCTACCGGGTCCGCAAGCTGCGCGCGTTCGACCTCTTCCCGATGACGCATCATGTGGAGTGCGTGGCGATCCTGGAGCCTGCTGCGAAGGGGCTCTGAACTGAAGTTTTCCCCGGTTTCTCAGGCATGGCCGGCTGTGCTCGACATGTTTCCCGCACAGCATGGCGTCAAGCGTGTTCGTATTACCTAGCGGATGTCGTCCGACCTGGTGTTACGCCGGACGGTGCCGGGATGGTGGGGGAAGTCTGATGCCGTCGCCACGGGTGGCTGTCCGCCGTTTCGACGCTCGTTCTGACGAGCCGTCACTGCAGGTCGGACGCTCCAGGACGAGCGCCGGTCGGCCCGACGGCCGCCATCAGGACGAACCCCGTGGTCAGTGGCCAGGAGGGTGCGGCGGTACGGCCAATGGCACAGCGGTGCAGATCGGGACGTCAACGGCGGCAGCAGGCAGAAGTGGACCGGCCTGTCCGGGACGCCGCCGACGGACGGCGAGTGTTCCCTTCCGACACCGACCCGATCGACCAGACCCTGATCGCCGACGACCAGAACATGTACCTCTTCTTCGCCGCTGACAACGGCAAGATCTACCGGGCGAGCATGCCGATCGGAGACTTCCCGGGCAACTTCGGCTCGTCGTACACGACGATCATGAGCGACACGAAGGCCGACCTGTTCGAGGGTGTACAGGTCTACAAGGTGCAGGGTCAGAACCGGTACCTCGTGATCGTCGAGGCGATGGGCGTGAACGGGCGCTACTTCTGCTCCTTCACGGCCTCCAGCCTGAGCGGCTCGTGGACCCCGGAGGCGCCAGGGAGAGGAACCCCTTCGCGGGCAAGGCCAACAGCGGCGCCACCTGGAGGAACGACATCAGCCACGGCGATCTGATCCGCGGCAACCCCGACCAGACCGTGACCGTCGACCCCTGCAACCTGCAGCTCCTCTACCAGGGCAAGGACCCCAACGCGGGCGGCGACTACAACCAACTGCCGTGGCGGCCGGGTGTCCTCACCCTGCAGCGCTGACCTGCCCGACACACTGTGACCGTGACGTGGCGCGGTCCGCGGGTGGGTGAGTGAGCGGTTGCCGGCGTGGGCGATGCCACCTGCTGAACGGCCACTCACCGCCTTCGAGGAACCTCAGCCGTGCGGCGGCTGGGTTCCTCTCACCTGCGGTGCCGTTGTCGCGGCCCGACCCGTCTCCGAAGCAGCCCGTAGCCTTGCAACCGGACCTGCAGGGAAGAGTGAGTCAAGCTCGGCCTGTTGCAGGCTGATCGGCATCCGTGTTGTCGCAGGCAGATCCGGGAGGCTGAGAGCCCCGGTGATCGTCGCTTTCGTCCGGTGGAGATCGATCGCGTTTGCGGCGTGGCCGAAACGCAGGCGGCGGCGCTCAGTCCCAGGAGAATTTCCGCCCGTGGGCGGGCAGGAGCGAGCTCAAAGGCGCGTTCACCGGAGGTGACGGGCTCGTTGGGGTAAGGGCTGTCACCCGTCAGTTCGTACGCTTGCCAAAGCGTTGTGGCGAGCATCGCGTGCGGGTGGCAGCGATCGGGTGCGCTTGCGATGGCGCCTCGGAACAGGCGTATCGCCTCGGGCATAGCGTCTCGCTCGCGACCTCGGTCCCGCCGCATAGAAATGTCGAGATGGCCTCGGCAGGCGCCCCGCTGCGTGCCCGGTCGGCACTCCAGTCGGTGACGGCGCTGGAGGAGATTCTTCCTGAAAACTCAGTCAAAAGGCTTGTAGTTGGCGAGTGACTGCGTAGGCTGGTGACGGTCGGCGTGCAGTCGGCCTCAAGGGGCCTCTCGGGGGTGGGACTTGATGAGTGGGACCAGATGTAAGCGGTGTGAGCTCCTGATCGGCATGGGATGCGCCTGTCCCTCCCGGAAGAAGAAGCAGCAGGGCGGGCAGAAGAGTGGATCCCGCGGGAAGCGCCGGCAGGAGCAGCCGCAGTCGGTCACGGTCCGGCGGATCCCGAAGTCCAAAGCCCGGCAAGGCGGGAAGCAGCCGAACCCCGCCCGCTCGCCGAGGGACGACGCGTTCCCGTACAGCGACGACCGCGAGGCCGAGGCGTTCCGGGAGGAACTCCGCGACATCACGGAACGCGGCAGCAGCGTGCGGACCGTCTCGGGCGGGCTGCCCACCCTCGGACGCCGCCGCTGACTCCGGCCAGGCACTCCTGCCGGCCCCGCCACCTCTCCCTGTCGGGGCGAATGTCTCATAGGTGTGATCCGTGATCCCTCCGCCCATGTCGGACCGACCCGTTAGGATCCGCCCGGGAAGCGGAAACGACGAGCGAGGACAGCACATGCGGGAAGGCCGGTGGACCACGGTCACCGAGTCCGAGTTCGAGCACGAACGCCGTGGCCTGGAGGCGATCCGGGAGAAGCTGCCGGACTCCGACCCCTGGCGTGCCTGGTCGAACTTCACCTTCACCGCCAACACCGGCCACGTCCGCGAGGTCGACCTGCTGGTCGTCGCCCCCGGCGGCGTCTGCATGATCGAGCTGAAGGACTGGCACGGCTCGGTCACGTCCGAGAACGGCACCTGGGTGCAGACCACCCCCGGTGGCCGCCGCCGTACGCACGGCAACCCGCTGCACCTGGTCAACCGCAAGGCCAAGGAACTGGCCGGTCTTCTCGCGCTACCCGGCAACAAGCGGGTCTGGGTCGCCGAGGCCGTCTGCTTCACGGACAACCGCCTGCGGGTACGCCTTCCCGCCCACGACCAGAACGGCGTGTACACCGTCCACCAGCTGGTCGAGATGCTGGAGCAGCCCCCGCGTGACGAGCGGCGCCGCATCACCGCGACCGGCTCGCGTGAGATCGGGGCGGCCCTCAAGAACATCGGCATCCGCAAGAGCGACGCGCAGTACAAGGTCGGCCCGTACGAGCTGAAGCGGAAGTCCTTCGACTCCGGGCCCACCTGGGCGGACTACCTCGCCCGGCACAGCGAACTCCCCGAGGACGCCCGCGTCCGCATCTACCTCAGCGAGCGAGGCTCGGACGCCTCCCTGCGCCAGTCCGTCGAGAACGCCGCCCGGCGCGAGGCCGCGGTGCTGGGCCGTTTCAAGCACCCGGGCGTCGTCCAGCTCAAGCAGTACTTTCCCTCCGGGCACGCCGCCGGCCCCGCGCTGATCTTCGACTACCACCCGGACACCCTGAAGCTCGACGAGTACCTGGTCCAGTATGGCGAGAAGCTGGACATCCTCGGCCGGATGGCGCTGGTCCGCCAGCTCGCCGAGACCATGCGCTCCGCGCACGCCAGCCGCATCCACCACCGGGCGCTCGCCGCCCGCTCCGTGCTCGTCGTCCCCCGCCCGCGCGGCGGGAAGGGCCGGGCCGTGGGGGAGGAGGCCGCCTGGCTCGCCCCGCACCTCCAGATCTCCGACTGGCAGATCGCCACCCAGCGCAGCGGCGACTCCTCCCAGGGCCAGGGCATGACCCGCTTCGCGCCGACCGCCCTGTCCACGACGCACCTGGCCGACGACGCCGACGCCTACCTCGCCCCCGAACTCACCGCCCTCAACCCCGACCCGGTCCACCTCGACGTGTACGGGCTCGGCGTCCTCACCTACCTGCTGGTCACCGGCAAGGCCCCGGCCGCCGGCCAGGCCGAGCTGCTGGCCCGCCTGGAGGCGGGGGAGGGCCTGCGCCCCAGCTCCCTGGTGGACGGCCTGTCGGAGGACGTGGACGACCTGGTCCAGGCCGCCACCGCCTACCGCCCCGGCCAGCGGCTGTCCAGCGTGGACGAGTTCCTGGAGCTGCTGGAGGTTGTCGAGGACTCCCTCACGGCCCCGGCCGCCACCGCCACGGAGGGGCCGGCCGACGAGGACGACCGGGCCGCCGCCGAGAAGGACCCGCTGGAGGCCGTCGCCGGTGACGTGTTCGCCGGCCGGTGGGAGATCCGCCGCCGCCTCGGCACCGGCTCCACCAGCCGCGCCTTCCTCGTCCGCGACCTCCAGGCCGAGGCCCGCAGGACCCGCCCGCTCGCCGTGCTGAAGGTCGCCCTCTCCGACAGCCGCAGCGAAATCCTCGCCCGCGAGGCCGAGGCCATGGGACGCCTGCGCCCCCACTCCGGCATCATCCGCCTCGTCGAACCCGAGCCGCTGCACATCGGCGGCCGTGCCGTCCTGGCCCTGGAGTACGTCGGCGACGAGCGCGACGACAGCGGACCGGGCACCGAGGGCGGCGGACGCCCGCGCCGCCGTGAGGAGACCGTCGCCCGCCAGCTCCGCGACAACGGCCGCCTGCAGGTCGACCAGTTGGAAGCGTACGGCGACTACCTCTTCGGAGCCGTCGACTTCCTGGAGGGCGAGGGCGTCTGGCACCGTGACATCAAGCCCGACAACATCGCCGTCCGCATCCGCCCCAACCGCACCCGCGAACTCGTCCTCATCGACTTCTCCCTCGCCGGCTACCCGGCGAGGAGCACCAACGCGGGCACCGACGGCTACCTCGACCCCTTCGTCGACGTCATCACCCGCGGCTCGTACGACTCGCACGCCGAGCGGTACGCCGTCGCCGTCACCCTGCACCAGATGGCCTCCGGCGAGCTGCCCAAGTGGGGCGACGGCAGCGTCCTGCCGCGCATGACCGACGCGAAGGAGTGGCCGTACCCGACCATCGCGGCCGAGGCCTTCGACCCGGCCGTACGGGACGGTCTCGTCGCCTTCTTCCAGAAGGCCCTGCACCGCGACGCGGGCCAGCGGTTCCCCGAGCTGAAGCCGATGCGGGACGCCTGGCGCAAGGTGTTCCTCGACGCTTCGCAGACCGTCCCGTCCAGCCACCGTTCCCGCCACCCGGCCGCTACGGCCGCGGGGGAGGGGACACCCGGCGAGGGCGCCGCCGCGGCGGCGATCGCGGACGCCGAGCCGGAGACCGCCGAGCAGCAGCGCGACCGCCTCGCCGCCGAGGTCGCCCGTGATACCCCGCTGACCGTCTCCGGCCTCACACCCGCCGCCCAGTCCTTCCTCTACGGCCTCGGCATCACCACGGTCGGCGAACTCCTCGACTACAGCCGCCGCAAGCTCGTCAACGCCCCCGGACTGGGCGCCAAGACCCGCAACGAGGTCCAGCAGCGGCAGCGCGAGTGGGGCGAGCGGCTGCGCGAGATCCCCGTCTCGCCGCTCACGGCAAAGGGGCGGGCGGAGGCCAAGGAGGAACTGGAGCAGCTCACCGCCGCCGAGTCCGCCATCGTCGGCGAACTCGCCAAGGGCGAGTCGGCGGGCACGCTCTCCCCCCGCACGTTGCGCTCCGTCAGCCTCGACACCCTCGCCACCGTCTTCGTGCCCGCCGTCAACAACAACGGCTCCAACCGCAACAAGGCGGAGATGGTACGGCTGTTGCTGCGCCTGCCCGACGAGCACGGCGTGCTGCCCGACATCGGCGTCTGGCCGAAGCAGAAGGATGTCGCGGAGGGTCTTGGGCTGAGCCAGGGCCGTATCCCGCAGATGCTCAAGGACGAGCGCAAGCGCTGGAAGGCGGAGCCCGCCGTCCAGGCGCTGCGCGAGGAGATCATCGACCTGCTGGTGAGCATGGGCCGGGTCGCCTCGGCGGTGGAGATAGCGGATGCCCTGGCGGTCCGGCGGGGCACGCATCTCGCGGGACGCGAGCAGCGGCGGGCGATGGCGCTGGCGGCGGTACGGGCCGTGGTCGAGGTCGAGCAACTGCTGCCGCAGGAAGCCGAGTTCCAGCACCAGCCGAACCGCAAAACGACGGACGAGTCCCTGGGCGCCGGCCTGCTCGCGCTCGACGTACGGGAGAACGACGGCCCGGACACCCCGGCCGCGCCGGGCCTGCTGGAGTACGCGACCCGTCTCGGCAGGACGGCCGACCGGCTCGCCAGGCTCGACACCCTGCCGACGGCCGCGACCGTCCTGGCCGAACTGGGCGCGCTGACGGTACCTCCGGGCGCGATCGACTGGGACGAACGGCGCACGGTGGAGCTGGCGGCCGCCGCCTCCGTGAACGCCGCCGCCACACCGCGCCTGGAGATCTACCCCCGGGATCTGTCGCTGGTCCGGGCGCTGCGTCTCACGCAGGCCGGGCTCGTCCGCTGGATCCCGGGTATGCCGGAGGGGCAGCAGCCGGGACTGACCGGAGAGGCCGTGCACGAGAGGGTCCGTGCTCGCTTCCCGGAGATGGTCGTTCCCGACGGGCGCGGCGGCACGACCCACGAACTGCCGACGGGCGGCCCGCTCACCAAGGCGCTGCGTGACGCCGGCTTCGAACTGTCGCTCAGCATGCACGAACGCGAGGGCGTGCTGCGCTACCTGCCGACGCGGGTGGACGACGCGTCGAGCTATCTGACGACGGGTGCGTGGCGGCAGTCGACGCGTACAGGCGCGGTGACGCGGTACGCCGACGACCCGCAGCTCGCGGGCGCGGTACGCGCGGAGGAACGACTGCTCGCGTCGGCCCGCCGGGACGGGTACCGGGTGCTGACCGTACGGCAGCAGCTTGTGCGGGACGCGGTACGGGAACTGGGCGCCGGGCGGCTGGACACGGACGCGGTGTCCGTGACGGAGCTGTTCCTGGAGGCCCTGCACGCGCAGGTCACGCCGGGCACCAAGCCGACCTGGGAGACCCTGCTCAAGGCGGACGCCGCCGAGCCGGGCTCGAAGGGCGCGGTGCGGTTCGCGGAGTACACGCGGACGGCGTGGGGCGCGGTGGAGCCCCGGATCGCGGAGCTGCTGGGTGGCGGTGGCGGGGCCGGTCCTGTTGGTCCTGTCGGTCCTGTGCTGCTGACGGAGGCCGGGGTGTTCGCGCGGTACGACGCGATGGGCGTCCTGGACCGGCTGGCGTCGGCGGCCCGGCGGGGCGGGCGGGGGCTGTGGCTCCTGGTCCCGCAGGCCGACCCCTCGCGCGAGCCCCGGCTCGGGCAGGTGGCCGTGCCGTACCAGGCCGGCCTGGGGGAGTGGATTCAGCTCCCGGACACGTGGGTGGGCAACGCCCATCGCGGGTCCGGCGAGGTTGTGGCTAGTGCCAGTGGTGTCGAGGGAGACGCGAAGTGATCGACCGCAAGGCTCTGTTGAACGACCTGAAGCAGCAGGTCAAGGCGGTCGAGGCGGACCTCGGGCGACAGGTGAAGGCGCTGGGGGATGTCGGCGCGCGGCTGAGGTCCGAGTACGACCAGGCGCGGAAGCTCGGGCGTACGGCGGCGACGTGGACCTCGTGGCTGGACGAGCGGGTCACGCAGGTCGCGGTGGCGTGGGTGCTGGGGACGGTGTTCGTGCGGTTCTGCGAGGACAACCGGCTGATCC